>CAYRLT010000125.1:0-15322 GCA_964425095.1 uncultured Luteolibacter sp. | reverse complement strand
CCGCGAAGGCTTGGCGGGTTACACGTATTTCGAGAGCTGATACTATATTAGTGACGCTCGCGCACGATAACTGGAGCGCCGACATTCTGTCGGCGGCCGGTAGGGGGGCATTCTGTCATCCGTCATCTGCGAAGCGAATCGCCGGACAGTATCTCCGTCGTCCAACAGCGCGCAAAATGCACGCGCTTCGACAACGCTTATCCTTAAATGCGTTGGAATTCATTCCGCGAGAAATCTCAGAGGGTGCCTAGCGGAATGAATTCCGCAGCCCAGTTCAAATGACGAACAACATGGATGTCAACCGACCATGAGATATTCAATTTCAATCCGGCACTGAGGAGAAGAAAAGCGTGTTAAGTCGCGAGGGTTTTGGGCGGTTATTCCGCTTTATCTAAAGACTTCCTTTTCCCCATCTTGCCCTTTTTTTCTTGGCCGCCGGGGGCTTTGTCTACGGACATTTCGGCATCATTTTTCTGCGGTGCGCCGATGGTGCTGCGGCCATCGGTGATGTATTTACGCATGAGGGTGGTAAGACGTTCGCCGACATCCGGGTTCGCTTCGGCGACGTTCTTGGTTTCGCCCAAGTCGGATTGCAGGTTGTAGAGTTCGCGAGTGCCATTCTTGAGGAAGATGAGTTTCCAAGGACCCGAACGGATGGCGAGATCGCGGTTGGGTGACTGATGAACGGTGGCCTCGCGCACCGGCACCTTCGCCGTTCCTAACAGGTCTGGTAGGATGCTGATGCTGTCCTCGCCCGCGTTATCGGGAAGCTTCGAGCCGACGATCTCCGCGCAGGTGGCCATGAGGTCGTTGAGGCAAATGGTGTCGTCGCACACCGTTCCGGTTTTGATCTTGCCGGGCCAGCGGGCGAGGAACGGTTCGCGGTGGCCGCCTTCATAGATGCTGGTCTTCGCACCGCGCAGGGGCGCATACACGCGACCCTCGGCGCCGTTGTCGCTGCTGACCATGATGAGGGTGTTGTCGGCGATTTTCTGACGATCCAGCGCTGCGAGCACCTGGCCGAGTACCCAGTCGCCTTGATAGAGCCAGTCGCCATATTCGCTCTCTTTGCCCTTGGTGCCGCTTTTGCCGACAAATTCCGGTGACGGGACGATCGGCAAGTGGGGAGGGCATAAGGGCAGATAGAGGAAGAACGGCTTTTGCTTGCGCGCTGGATTGTCGAGAAACTCCACGATCTTCTTCTCCAGACGCGGCAGGGTTTCCACCTCCTCGACCTTTTCCACGACCTTGTCTTGCTCGATGACCATGCCGATGTTGCGCGAGTGGGTGAAGCCGTAAAAGTAATCGAAGCCGGCGGCGTTCGGGCTTGTCACGAGCTGGGTGCCGACCGGGGTGTTTTTTTCATTTGCGGGCGGTTTATCTCCCCAGTTCATGCCGAGGTGCCACTTGCCGATGCAGGCGGTGTCGTAGCCGTTTTGCTTGAGCAGGGATGCGACCGTAAGGCGCGCCTTGGGAATGATGGGTGGCGAATAAGTCGTGAGCACGCCATACTGACCAATGCGCGACGGATAGCGGCCGGTCATCACGCCGTAGCGCGTGGGTGTGCAGACGGATGCCGCCGAGTGGGCGTCGGTGAAACGCATGCCCTCTTTCGCGAGCCTATCGATATTCGGCGTTTTGAACTCGGTGCCTTCGCGATAACACTTCGGCTCGCCGTATCCCATGTCGTCGAACAGGACGAAGATGATATTGGGTTTGGCCTTTGGCTCGTCCGCGGCGTGGAGCGATACCAGCGGAATTAGGGTGAACGCGGTGAGAGTCCGAAGTATTTTGATCATATTTTTCTAGCAGTTTTTAAGTTCCATCTGAATCACCGGATCTTGACGCCGGAGATGATAATGAGGGCGTCGTTCGGGACCTTCTGGCCTTTTTGCGAGCCGCAATACATTCCCCAGCGGAAGCTGATTTTGTTATCTTTTGCTTTGGTATAGGAGCCCTTGGTCACGAGCTTCCAGAAACCTTCATCGAGTGGATTTTTCTGATAGACCTCGTAATCCTCCCCGTTCGCCCGCACCTTGACGCGGAGTGATTTGCCCACCATGTCCTTGGCCATGACGATTTCCCGTTCCATGTCGGGGACGTTTCTGCGGCGCAGGAACGAGATATCTCCTTTTTCGGACATCTCGATGTGGAATGGCCAGAGGATAGGCCCGCCATTGTCGGTTTTTCCCTCGTGAAACAACTGGAAGACGCAGGCTTTTACCGGCTTGATGACTGTGTAGATTGCTTCATACTCGCGCCATGTTCCAGGAGCGACCGTGAGAGCTGAATTGGTATAAGTCTCAACGCGTCCCGGTGAGCCATCCTTGTCCGCACCTCCGCGGATGTTTTGTTCACCCTTGAACAGGCGGAACACCTGAACGTTGCCATCCTCCTGATACCAGCGTGTCCATTTTTCAAAGTCCTTGCGGTTGATGCCACCACTGAACTCGGTGTGAAGACCGATGCTTTTTGGAATAGGGTCGGTCTTGCCGGTCTGCTTTTCTAGCAACTCGTGATTCACCTGGATGCGTGAGCCGAGGGCTCCGGCCCGGTTGAATCTTTCGCCGGATTTTGCATTACTGCTCTCTTGGGCGGCTGCGAATGAAGGATCGGTGCCCTCTTGGGTGTAGAGTGGAGCGGCGGCGAACATGCGACTGACAAGGAGCAGAGCACATGGGATGGTTTGTATGGACCTCATGACAAGTGGGTTCAACCCTTGAAGGGGTGGATGGTTGTGTGAAGATCCGGTTATTTTTTCTTTTTCCCGCCTTTGCCCTCGCCCTTCAGCTTCAGGATTTCAACCGCCACGTCGTTCTTTAAAGATGGGCCGGGAGTGCTGCGACCTTGCGCCACGTATTGTTCAAGCAACTTCGTTAGGCGCGATACAATCTCCGGGTGTTGGCTGTATTCGTTCTCCCGTTCGCCGACGTCCTTGCTCATGTCGTAAAGCTGTCCGGGTTCGTCGCCGGTTTCGCCTTTGCTCCAACCGCCGGATCCCTTGCACAGCTCCAGTTTCCACTGGCCCTGACGGATGGCGAAGTTTCCCTTGATCGAATGGTGCACCACCGCTTCGCGGACCGACTCTTTCGCCGTCCCAAGCAAGACAGGCAGGATGCTGACGCTGTCCTCACCGGCGTTGTCGGGCAGTTTGGCGCCGACGATTTCAGCGCTGGTGGCCATCAGGTCGGTGAGGCAGGTGATCTGATCCGTGCGACCACCTGCTTTGATGCGGGCCGGCCAGCGCGCGATGAACGGGATGCGGTGACCGCCGTCCCAGATGTCCGCCTTGGTGCCGCGCCGCAATTCGCTTGGATAGTGTCCCTTGTCCTCGAGTTCATCAAACTTGGCTGCCGGCGAGCAGCCGTTGTCGCTGGTGAACACGATCAACGTGTTGTCCGCGATTCCGGCTTTATCGAGTGCGGCGAGCACCTCGCCCACGGCCCAATCGGTTTGCATGACAAAGTCGCCATACGCGCTCAGCCCGCTTTTGCCTTGCCACTCCTTGGTCGGCAGGATCGGCGTGTGTGGAGAGGTTAGAGGCAGATAGAGGAAGAACGGCGATGGTTCCTTGGAACGTGTGGTGATGTATTCCGCCGCCTTGCGCGCCAGAGTCGGCAACACCTCCGCAGCGTCGAAGCTGGGAGCCGCCGCACCCTTGCGCACCCAATGTTTTTCAGCCGTGGGGGCTTCCGTGAAGTGGTCGTTCTCGATGAACGCGAACGGCGGCATGTCGAGCGATGCGCTGATGCCGAAATAGGAATCGAAGCCGCGCGTCGTCGGACCCTCGCCAACCGGTGCCATGGAATCCTTCTGGGAGATCTCCATGCCGAGATGCCACTTGCCGATGCAGGCGGTCGCGTAACCGTGCTGTTTGAGGAAGGCAGGCACCGTGAGACGGTCCTTGGCGATGAGCGGAGTGCTGTAACCCATGAGCACGCCCGATTGGAGATGCGTGCGCCAGTTGTAGCGGCCGGTCATGATGCCGTAGCGGGTCGGCGTGCAGACGGCGGAACTGCTATGTGCTTCGGTGAAAATCATGCCCTGGCCGGCCATGCGATCGATGTTGGGTGTGGCGATCTTGCTGCGGTCGCCGCCGAGGCATTTCACATCGCCGTAACCGAGGTCGTCGCAGAGGATATAGATGATGCTGGGTTTTGCTAGATTAAGCTCGGCGGCGTGTGGACCGCTCAGCGTGGTCAGTAGCAGGGCGGTGATGAGGTGAAGGTGTTTCATGCTGGATTCCGTTCGAGTGGCGATGGGAGGTTAGTCTGCTTTCGATGGGGTATTCGCCGTGGATGAGATGGATTTGCGGGTGACTTCCACCATGTGCAGGATGAGATCGGCCCCGTGCGGACGCAAGATTACATGCGCGCCGGAGTCAACTTTCGTGAAAAGCGGTTGGGCCAGGCCCTAGCTGATGGTTTTCCAGCGACCGGAATCCCCGCATTCCGCGTGGAAGGTCAGGCCGGCGGTTTGCACATCGAACTCATCCCTGAGCCGATCGGTCTCGGGGGTGGTGGCATCACTGGCCCACGGTTCGGCATAGGCGAGCGTTTGACCTGTGCGGCAGTTATCGAGAAACACCTGGTATTGGCCTCCACCGTTTTTCCGCGGTTCCATTTCACTGCTGGTGTGGAACCAGCACAGACGGCCTGTTTGAAAATCCTGATCAAACGGCCGTCGCGGGTCCGGCGCGATGTTATTGCGGACGAACACGCGTGTGTCCGATGAAAACTCACTGACGAATGTTTTCAACACGCGGTTCTGACAGGCCCTGCCGATCACAGGCGTGAAGGGTTCTCCGGATTCCGCTCCCGGAGGCACGCGCCACAGCGACAGGGCGATCTTGTGGTTGGGGCCCCGCCGGTGCTCGGTGCCGAGGGCATTGAAATTCTGCCGCACACCGAGCAGCGATGCGCGATAAGGTGACTGTTTCAGAAATGCAGCATAGGCGCGGAGGAAATTGGCATAAGCCTGTTCGAACAGCGGATGCCAATACATCAAGGTCCCCTGCGGATCGCGCACCTGCACACTCAAGGGTTCCGGCAAAACGGGCACGCGGTCAAACAACCATGCCGGTTTCCGGTTGCCATTGACCTACACCGTGAAGGTCTGGTGCTGGTCTTGCAGGTGTTTCATCTGTGACTCCAGTGGGCCGAAGTCATAGTGGTCTTCCGCCGTCTCCAATTCGCTCCACTGCGCGACAACCTGGGCGGCGACACCGACGCAGCATCCTCGGTGCCGAGCCACTGGCCGTCAGCTTTCTCGGTGTAGGAGGCGTAAGTGTCGTTGTGCACAATCTCGCTGCGAGGCCATTTCCAGGTTTCATCGGATGGGATAATGTTGCGGGTTCGACCCGTTTCTTTTCCGTACCCCGCCGCAGCGCTGCTCCTTGTTTCCCCTTCCGGCAGGGATGGGGATCGTCAACGACCTCGGCATGGACAATGTCAACGGGCTCTGGCCTGCCATCGCTATTGGAAATTTTCTGAGCGTCAGCGCGGATGCATCCAATAGCCCCATCGTTGAGAAATGAGGGGTTCTGGTCGTTTTGGTTCAATGCGCTCATGCAGCAGATGGAACCATACCAGCGGAGCAGAGGGGAGAGGCGGGAAACTTGCATCGAAATTGCCCCGCAACAGACCGTGCAATAGAACTGGCAATTCACCGCTATTCAGTGCCATTTTGACACACTCAGACTTCACTCGAAGCCGATGATATATCATCACAAGCCACAGTAAATCTGCGACTTAAGAATGAATTTCCAAGTGTCCTGAAAAGTGCCGGGAACAGGACTCGAACCTGCACACCTTGCGATACTAGATCCTAAGTCTAGCGCGTCTACCAATTCCGCCATCCCGGCCTGCGGGGGGACTATTACCGAGGTGCCGGGGGCGGTGCAAGGATGCAATCCGCTGGGGCGGCGGGAATTTTACATCTGCGCGCAGCCGAAAAGATGATGGGCGAGGCGGGCGGGGTTGGGGATATTGGCGGGTTGTTTCCAGGTGAGTTCGAGCACATGAAAACTGCCGCCCAGATGGCCGGGATGGGTGAGCGTTTGAAATTGGCGCAGCAACGAGGGTTGCGGGTTTCCATCTTGTTCGAGCAGCCATTCGCGGGCGATCTCGGTCAGCCATGCGCCTTGGTTTCGGAATTCGGTCGCCTGCCCGCCAAGCCCGGCCGCCACTTCGGCGACAGCGGTGAAATCGACGTGGGCGGTGATGTCGGTCTCGCCGGGGAATTCCAAGGGATCCTCGCCTGCACGGTGTTTGGAAAACGTGCGGAGTGTGCCGGCACTGCGCTGCGGATGGTAGTATTCCGTCCTGGCAAATCCGTAATCGATCCATAACATCCGGCCGGCATCGAGACTGCGGACGAGCGGTTCGAGAAACGCTGGGTAGCCCGTGCGGATCTCCGTGCGGTATGCCTCTGGAAACTGCTGGCCAAGCGGGGCCAGCGCGGAATTCAGCTGCGGGTTGTCGATTTCTCCGAGACTCCAAACCAAGCGATCGTCCGCGGAAACCCCGACCCGGCATTCCCGCCAGCGGTCGCCGCGCCACTCGACGAGGTGGCATGGCAAGGCGTCGAGGACTTCGTTGCCGAAGGCGATGCCTGGGATGGGATCGTCGGCAAGCTCGGCAGGCGTTTGGAGAAAGCGCACGGTTTCTAAGAAATCGCGGAGGGTTTCCCGCTGGATTTCCTGAAGGGCGGGGAGAGGCTCGGGAATCACGTATTCCAAGCCTTTGAGGGCGCGAACATCCAACATCGAGAGGGCTGCGAGCACATCGGCGGCGAGCGTGCCGTCATGAGCGCCGCATTCGATGATCCGCCAGCGCTCGGGACAACCCAGCGTCTTCCATTCCCACAAAAACCTTCGGGCCAGCAACCCGCCAAAAAGCGGCCCCACGCTCACGCTGGTAAAAAAGTCACCGCCGCGCCCGATTTGGCGGGCCCCGCGAGCGTAATATCCGAGCCCGGGATCATAAAGTGCCGACCCCATGAATTCCGAAAATGACAGCGGCCCACTGCTGGCGATGTGTTCCCGCAAAATCCTCGCCAACGAAGGAGTTGCGGAGATCGGCGCAATGGGATAACTCTGTGCGCGCTTTGCCGCTGGCAAAGATGACAATGGATCCGGTTCAAGCATGGCGAAATTTCAAAAAACCAACACCAAGAAGACCCGCAAATCTTGGTTCTTCAAGACCAAAGGCTTTTGGTTTGCCGTGGTGCTATTGCTACTCTGTGGCATAGCTGCGGCCGTAGTGGGTCGGCGGTTTTTTGAGGATTTCACTCGCACCTACCGCGAGCGGGCGGAGACCTATGATTTGAAACAAATCAACGTCCTGGAAAGAGCGAGCATCATTGTGGATCGAAACGGCAAGGAAATCGGCCGGATATTCGTGCAAAACCGCCACGTGATCCCAATCGACGAGGTGCCGACTATTTTCATCGACGCCCTGCGCGCGGGTGAGGACCAGCGGTTTGATACCCACGATGGCGTGGACTACATCGGCGTGGTTCGGGCGGCTTATTTGAACTGGAAGGCGGGAGAAACCACCCAAGGGGCGAGCACGATCACCCAGCAGTTGGCGCGCAACGCCTATGATCTGGAAGGCGAACGGCGGAAGTATCATGAGAGCGGCCTCCAGCGCAAGATGGTCGAGGCGTTTCTGGCCCGCCGGATCGAGAAACACTACAAGAAGCGCGAGATCCTGGAGTTTTACCTGAACCGGATTTATTTCGGCAGCGGGTATTATGGTATTCGCTCCGCCTCGCTCGGATATTTCGGCAAGGAACCGATTGACCTAACAGCTCTCGAAAGTGCGGCCATCGTCGGCTGCATCAAAAACCCCACCAACCTTTCACCCCTCAACAACCCGGAAGGCAACCGCAGCTCGCGCAATCTGGTGCTGGGGCGGATGGTCGATCTCCATGCTATTTCCGGCAAAGAGGCCAATCGCTTGTCAACGGAGACCTTGAAATTGAATCCCCGGCCATTGCGGCGCGGCACGACCCACCTTTACGAACGCGTCGCTGAAGCAGTCACCCAAGCGCTTGGAGAAGATGCGCTGGCGTCCGGCGGATTTACGGTGCGGACTACGATTCTCGCCGAAGCCCAAGAGGCGGCGCAGACATCGTTGTTAGAAAGTCTGGCGCGGGCGGAGGCTAGGCCCGGATATCGACGCCAAAAATACCGGGATTACCGAAAATCCGATCCGAATCCCGCGGAATACCTGCAAGGCGCGTGTTTGATGGTGGACCATGAATCCGGCGAAGTGCTCGCCCACGTCGGCGGCCGCGATTACGCGCAGGTGCCGTATGATTTCATCGAGGCGGGAAAACGCCCGCTGGGCACGGCGTTTTTCCCCTTCATTTATGCTGCCACGTTGGAGGCGGGACTGACGCCGGCCACGCTGGTGGACGACGAACCGATGGACAATCGCTCGGTGATGGTCGGCGGCCGCGAGGGGATTCTCGGTGAGTGGGGGATGGAGGTTTCCTCGCCGGTCTATCAAGGGAAAATCCCGCTGCGGACAGCTTTGGAACAATCCAAAATCGCGGCCACGGTGAGGGTGGCCGATCAGACCGGCCTGAAGCGGGTGGTGGACTCGGCTTGCGCGTTTGGTTTCCCGTTGCAGAAGGCCGAGCTCTTGCGGCGACTGGCGGTTGGATTCGAGGAGGTTTCGATGAAACAGGCGGTGCGGGCGATGTCGGCGTTTCCGCTGGGCGGCAAACTCGCGCCGACCGAGCTCGTCTACGTCGATCGCGTGGAAGACCCCGATGGTCGCGTGGTTTACCGTCGCCCGGCAGAGAAGCTGCGGCCACAAGTCGGAGTGATCGATGGCGCGACGGCTTGGCAGGTGCATGGCATGATGGCAGGCTCGCTTTACCGCGGAAGCTCCAAGGGCGTGCTCGAGAATTTGCTAGAGAAACCGTTCAACGGCGCCGGCAAGGGCGGGACCACCCATGATTTCGGCGATTGCTGGTTTCTCGGCTACAACCAGCGCATCACCTGCGGGGTTTGGGCCGGATTTTTAAACGCCAATGGCGAACCAATCTATCCGGGCGCCTTCAGCCGCGATCTAACGATGCCGGTCTGGCAAGCGGCGATGAATGCGGCGACGCCCTCGTTCGGTGGCGGTGCCATCACTCCGCCGACCAATGTGCTCAAAGTTCCAATTTGTTCGGTATCCGGCCAGCGCGCGACCCAGTTTTGCCAGGAATACGCCGAGGATGCCGGAACCGGCGTGGTGCGGTCCCGCTCCACCGCAGTCCAGGAATATTTCCGCCGCGGAACCGAGCAATTGCCGTTCTGCGCCATCCACTCCGGTGCCAATAGCGAGGGAGCGACAACCGATATGACCTTGCTCAATCTGCCGGCACTCGACGCGGTCCCGGTTCAACCGAAATCCCCCGCTTTGTTAGGCGATGATCCCTATCACACCGAGCTCCCGAGTTTTGCCGCCACCACGGCCGAACCCGGCGTGGTTCGCCGCCGCACCAATGTGCTCGACAGCCTCGATCTCGGCGACGTCGAAGAAAGCTTACCCCTGAAGAGCCCACAGCGCCTGCAGATCGAAGACGAGTGATCCCTGCTTGTGATTTCCATGGCTCTGTGGGATTCTGCGTCTGCACGGCCAGCGGCTCGTTCAATGGCCTGACTAGAAAGTAATTTCCCGGTAAACCATGAATATCCTGATCGCTGACAAATATCCGGAGGCCCATCTTGAACGATTCAAGCAACTCGGGTGCCTCGTTACCTACAATCCCTCGGTCACGGCCGAGGATCTCCATAAGCTGGTCGCCGGGCACAAAATGCTCATCGTTCGCAGCAAGAAAGTCACTGCGGAAACCCTCAAAGCCGCCGATCAATTGGCGCTCGTCGTAAGGGCCGGCGCGGGCGTCAACACGATTGATGTCAAAACAGCCAGTGAGTTGGGCATATTCGTCGCCAACTGCCCCGGGAAAAATTCCATCGCAGTGGCCGAACTCGTTTTTGCCCTGCTGCTCGGCGTGGACCGGCGCATCGCTGAAAGCACCGCCGACCTGCGCGCTCACAAATGGAACAAGAAGGAATACTCCAAGGCTGACGGCATCTTCGGCAAGACGCTCGGCGTGATCGGAGTTGGCTCCATCGGCAGCGAGGTTATCATCCGTGCCCGCGCCTTCGGCCTGAATGTCATCGCATGGTCGCGCTCGCTCACGCCGGAGAAGGCCGAAGCACTCGGCGTGGAATTTTGTGCCGACATGGATGACGTTTTTCGCCGCTCGGACATCATCTCGCTGCACACCGCTCTCAAGCCGGAGACTCGCAAGCTGGTCAACGCCGCCCGCCTCGCATTGATGAAACCCAACGCCATCCTGATCAACACGGCCCGCGGTGAAATCGTGGATCAAGCAGCACTGCTCGCAGCGCTCCAAGGCGGGAAAATCCGCGCCGGACTCGATGTGTTCGATCCCGAGCCCGCCGAAGGCACCGCTGATTTCAACGATCCGATCCTCGACGCCCCCAATCTCTGCGGCACCCACCACATCGGCGCGTCAACGGAGCAGGCTCAGGATGCGATTGCCGAGGAGGCGTTCCGCGTGGTGTCCGCATTCGTGAAGACTGGCGAGGCGCCCAATTGTGTGAATCTCGCAAAACGCACGCCCGCCAAATGCCAATTGATCGTCCGGCACTATGACCGAGTCGGCGTGCTAGCCTTCGTGCTGGAGCAAATCCGCGCGCGCGGCATCAATGTCGAGGAAGTCCAGAACATCATCTTTGAAGGCGCGGCTGCCGCCAGTTGCCGCATTCAACTCATGGAAGAGCCGCCATCAGACGTGCTCGCCGGAATCAAGAGCGGCAACCCGGATATCATCAGCGTCGAGGCCATCAGGCTCGACCATTGATGCCCGGAAAAATCGCCGCTAGATTCTTGGGTTGTGGGGCTTGGCAGGAATGGCTCTAACTTATCCTGGATTCCGAAGCTCCTCCCTAAATTCGAGCGAAAAAACCGCAGAGGCACAGAGAAACAAAACACAGAGGACACAGAGAATCTAAATAATCCTAGAAGGGAAGATGGCGAACCACGGAATACACGGAAAACACGGAAAATGAATCAGTTATGATATTTATGTAAGCTCATCTTCTGGGTGTGGTCACCCACCCACTCAACTCTCTGATTTTCCGTGTATTCGGTGTATTCCGTGGTTTGTATTTGTGTATTTAGGATAATGGAAACGGAAACATCAAGGAGTGCTGGATCGGAAGATCTCTGTGACCTCAGTTTCCTCTGTGCCTCAGTGGTTTTAAAAAGCCGACCTACCGTTGGAATTGCGGAGTTCGGACAAGACGGGCCGCGACGCGTTGAATACTCGCTTTGAGATAGCCCAAATCCCAGTTAAGCTAGCGCCATTCGGGCCTGGCAGTCGTCTGTCCTGGTGGGTTCCCTGCGGATCAAAAAAACCTGAGATTTTTGTCACATCACTTGTCGCCCTCGCCAACAAGGGGTGATGAATGCATGCCGCACCACCCCACTCATGAACTCGAATTCCATGGCCATCCCGCCTGCCGATCGACAGGCCTTCGCCGCTTTGGCACGCGAACACCACCGATGCCTGCTGATTTACGCCCGAGCGCTGTCCCGCAATGAAGCCACCGCCGCCGATCTCGTGCAAGACGCCTTCGTCGCGGCCTGGCTCAATCTCGGCCGCTTCGATGTCACCCGCGATTTCGGGGCGTGGCTGCGGGGAATCATCCGCAACAAATGGCGCGAATATCTCCGCCGCCACGGCCGAGAGGTCGATGTGGATGATGCGACACTCGAAGCATGGGAATCTCGTTTCTCACAATGGGATGCCAACCTCAGCACGGGAAATCCGGACTTGCTGCACACCCTCGAAGGCTGCCTGAAGCATCTGCCGGATGCGATGAGCGAGGCGGTGCGCCGTTTTTATTATCTCGAAGAACCCGGGGAAAACATCGCCACCGCCCTCGGGATCGACGCCAGCACTTTCCGCAAACGCCTTGAACGCGCACGCCATGCCCTGCGCACCTGCCTTGACCGCAAAATCCCTAACCACGCCTGAACTATGAAAACGAATCCCGACTTATACGATATGCCCACTGACGGCGATGACCGCCTGATCGATGCTGTTCTGCGCGAACACGCCCGCGCCGGTGCCAACGCGGACGAAGGTTTTCTCACCCGCCTCGCCACCTCACTCGATGATGAAACCGCAGCGCTGCCAGCCAGCCCGATCGTCAAGCGCCCGTCGCGTCGACTTGCGTGGTCGCTAGCCCTTGCCGCCAGTCTAGCGCTCGCCGCCGGACTGCTGTGGAATAGTCCGCTGATGAGAAAATCATCGATGCTCCATGTCGGTGCGATTGATCGTGAAAACGGAATCGCACTGCCAACCGAGCTTCCACCGGAGCTCATCGAAGGCACTCCCAAGCCAATCAATGTGCCTGGCCTAGTGCAAGCACCCACCAAAGCTCCCGAGTTTTATGTGCCCCAAGGCACGGTGCTACTCTCCAAAGGCAAACCCGTTACCAGCAGCGATAGTGACCCGATCATCGGCAGTCTCGACTTGATCACCGATGGCGAGAAAGATGCTGGCGAAGGTTATTTCGTCGAACTGCTGGATGGTCTTCAATGGGTCCAGATCGACTTGGAAAAAAGCGCCTCCATCCACGCCATCTGGCTCTGGCACTTCCACTCGCAGAAACGCGCCTATCATGACGTGATCGTCCAGATTTCCGATGACCCGCAGTTCAAGACCGGTGTCACCACCGTTTATAACAATGACTACGACAATTCCGCGAAAATGGGCAAGGCCTCGGACAATCCCTACGTCGAAACCCGCTTCGGGATGATCGTCGATGGTAAGGGAACCAAGGGGCGTTATGTTAGGCTTTATAGCACCGGCAACTCTTCTAATGAAATGAACCATTACATCGAAGTGGAGGTCTTCGGCATCTCCGGCTGATCGGCGGTTTCAACATAGCACATGAAAAGCCACGGGAAACCCCGTGGCTTTTTTATGTCACAATGTCAGAGTTTCGCACCAATAAATGGTGAATCCCTAACCCACAGAACCATTATGAAAACCAAACTATCCACAGTGTGTATTTTGTCCCTGCTGCTCTCCGCCTGCGGTGATAAGGCGGACGGCCCCGCAGGGCAAGGCGGCACACGCGGCGGCGTTCTGCTCACCACCGAACTGCCACCGGAACTCATCGAAGGAACTCCCCCGCCGATCCGCCTACCACTGCAAACGCCGATGTCCAATTAGCTCGTGCATAGCATTTGGGTAAGGTCGGTGCCCCCTGAAAGCCGTGCTTGCACTCTGGATAGGAGGTCATTTCAATATGACATGTTCCGTCTGCTGCCACTGTTTTGCTGTTTCGCGTTTGCTCCCCTTTTCGCCCGCGAATTGGCGGTCCTACCGCCCGAGCTCTCTAATTATCAACTCGATGCCGCGCCGGAGATCAAGGGGCTGCAACTTCGCAAGGGCGACCACCTCGCCATCTGTGGTGATTCCATCACCGAGCAGAAGATGTATTCGCTCATCCTCGAGACCTACCTTACCGCCTGCGTGCCGGAGCTCGAAATCACTTGTCGCCAGTTTGGTTGGAGCGGCGAGCAGGCTTCGGGGTTTCTCAAACGCATGAAGAACGACGTGCTGCGTTTCAAGCCCACGATCGCCACCACATGTTACGGCATGAACGATTTTCGCTACGTTCCCTACGATGAGGCCATTGCCACAGAATACCGGAACAATCTGACGGAGATCTCCAAGCAATTTCGTGCAGCCGGGTGCCGTCTCATTGTCGGCTCGCCCGGCATCATCGACTCGGTTCCGGGTTGGGTAAAGACCGCGCGCGGCACGCAGCAGGATCTCAACCTCGCGCTTTCAAAATTCCGGAACATCGCGCTGGAAGTGGCCGCAAAAGAGAATTCCACTTTCGCTGACATCTATCAGCCGATGCTGCTCGCCGATTTCCGGGCGAAGCGGGAGATTGGCGAGCAATTCAAAACCGCCGGAAAAGACGGAGTGCACCCCGGTTGGGCCGGTCAAATCGTGATGGTCAGGGCCTTCCTCAAAGCGATGGGGCTGGATGGAAATCTCGGTGAGATTTCATGGGACGCCTCATCTGACAAATCCTCCTCCAGCGGTGGTCATGAAGTGCTTTCCTGTTCCGGCGGCCATGTGAAAATCCGGAGTTCCAAGTTGCCATTCTGCGCGGGTGAGGGAAATGCTGCCGATGACAATTCGATGAGGGCCGGCTTGTCCCTGGTGCCCTTCGACAAAGAATTCAATCGATTCACGCTGCGCATCACCTCGCCCAAGGCCAAGACCTATCAGATCACTTGGGGTTCTGAATCCAAGCGTTACACTGCGGAGGAGCTCACGGCGGGTGTGCCGCTTGCCACCGATTTCATCAATCATCCATTGCTGCCAGCCTTCCAAGCGGTGTGGAGTGCGGTCAGCGAGAAACAAGCCTACGAGATCCGCCAAATCAAGACCCTCGCCCACGGCCCCGAAGGTGCGGCTGACCCTGAGGCCACCTTCGTGCTCACGGAAAAAACACGCGCACCGTTGGCGGCCAAGGTGAAGGCCTCGCTCAAACCCGTGGAGCACGAGATCATCATCACGCCGATCGACTGAACATCGGCGAACATCTTCTGCCGCTCCGAAGGCGCGATGCATGATTGGCCTGACTATGGGGGACATTGGAAAGTGCTTTGCTCGATTCATTGGTTTTTCATGGGCATTTGCGGATCTGAGTCCGCCGCTCTTTGCTGCGACGCATGGCGGTGAGACAGACCGGGGCTGGACTTTCATCGGCGCTTCTGCCATTTCCGGGGTCTCACCATGCCCACTCCGCACTCAACCATCGTCATCGGCGGCACCATCGCCATCGACCACGTCAAGACTCCTGAATCCGAAGCCGCCAATTTACTCGGCGGATCGGCGGCCTATGCCGCGCTGGCCGCCTCGTTTTTCAGCCGGCCGGTTTCGTTGATCGGCATCATCGGGCATGATTTTCCGCAAGAGCATCTTGATATGTTGGAAAGCCGTGGGGTCGCACTCGATGGGGTGGAACGCTCAGAAAACGAATCATTTACCTGGTCCGGCGAATACCACGCCAACATGAATGAGCGGACCACGCATCGCGTAGGCCTCAACGTGTTGGAGAACTGGCAAGTCAAAGTTCCGGCGGGATCGGCGGCAGCGGCGATCGTAGTGCTGGCGAACATGTCGCCCGACAATCAGATGGAAATGCTCGGGCAATGTGGGTTTTTCTCAGGCGAGTCGAGCGCCCAAACCGCCA
>CAYRLT010000124.1:0-7263 GCA_964425095.1 uncultured Luteolibacter sp. | reverse complement strand
GGCCTCTTGCAACTCGCGCGGCGCAGGGCTAGAGGTTATCGCACCTTTAGAAATTTCCAAGCGATGGCGTATTGGATCGCTGGTGGTTTAACCATTGAAAACCGACGTGCACTTACCCACTAAAAGTTCAGGAGCGCCATTATTATGATTTTCATATGGTTTGAATGCCGAACGACATTTAACAAACTCACGGCCTCCGTACACCGGATTCGTGAGATCCCGGGATTTCAATCCGTGTTAGTGAAAGGCCAATGAAGAACGGATGAAGAATCGCGAAGATTCGATTGTAGCGGCGTCTCTATGAGCGTCGCAGCCAAGGCATCGCGCGAAGCTTTCTTCCTCCGCCAATGGCACTGGCTTCATGGCTCGGCCAGTCAGTTAAAACGAAAGGACGATATCTCTAATGATGAAGATGAAATAATAGCCAAGCATGCCAAACCAGATCACGATGTAGACCCACACGAAGAACCGCAACATCATGCCAAGTGGTGAACCGGGATTGCGCAGCGCGCTCATGCAGCCGAGGATGACAGGCATCAACAACAAGGCGAATGCGGTTGGCACAATGACATATAACGGAATGAATTTCAGGGGATCGGTGACGGAAAAGTCCGCCGAACCGGCTTCCTGAAACACAAAAATCATGCCGGCCACCACCCCCGTGGCGACGAAGGCGAGGGCGGTCATGCTGAGCCATTCGGGAAAGATGTTCCGCATGGGTTTGGGAGCTTGAGGCACATCAATTTCCTGTTCCTCCTCCGAGAGTTCATAGACGGCGACCCGGATACCGCCCACGGCGATCGGCCCCCAGAGCCACCCGGTCCCTTGATCCAACAGATAGGCGCGGTGCCCTTCCGAGCGCATCCGGCTCAGGAACAGGCTGGCATGATCCTGGTTGAAAAATTTGTGGATGACGGGTTGCGAATTCATTTTTTCCTTTCGCATCCAACGTAGCTTGCCGGTCCGTTTTGCCAAGATTTCGCGCAGATTTTTTAACGGAGGCGCTCCTCACCTCTCAGAGGCGGTCTTAAAAATGGCAGGGACCGTCTCTGCCTTCAGAAATATTCGGACAGCCTCTCAGAAGTTGCATCTCAATTCGGAGCCATATGGGCAGGAACGTGCTTAATCATTAGAGGAACAACTTCTCCAGTTTGCACGTTGGCGAAATCAATCTGCTTGGCGGTGACCGCGACGATTTCGACATCGTTTTGATAAGGATGATCTTCAAGCGCTGGCTGGCGGAATCTCATGGGTTAGTGGTTTATCCTATTTCCAGTTTCCGCGCAAGAGGGAAGCCCAGGCGATTCTCGTTCCCTCCGTCGATGGAAATGCACTTACCCCAAAAAAGTGCATTCAGAACTTGCCGTGTTCGCCTTTTTGTGTATTTTTGTCACCGTGATCAAAAGTTTTGCGGATGCAACCACAGAAACACTCTTCCTTGGCGGCGAACTGAGCCGCAAGGAAGCCCAAAAACTCGGAGGGCTCAACTCTATCAAAGCACATGAACGCCTCTCAATGCTCAACGAGGCTGATGAAAAAGCCCTCCTGCTCTCCCCCTTCCTCCACTACCACAAGCTCAAAGGCAGCACCCGATATTCTATCGATGCGGATTCCCGCAAATCCCCTTGGCGCATCACCTTCCAATGGGAAAACGCCGAAATGAAAGATGTCCTAATCGTCAAAGTCGAAGACACCCACTGAATCAAACCAAGATGAAAACCAAGCCAAGCACCATTCCGCGGGATCCTGCCAAGGTCCCCAAGCCTCTCTCGAATCCCGCTGCCGCCGTCATCCGCGACACACTGGAACATCACGGCATTTCCCAAGTTGAGGCCGCGCGGGCCATGAACATCAGCACCGCCCAACTCAGCGATGTCATCCGGCAGCGCAAAGGCGTGAGCGCGTCCATGGCATTGCGTTTTCAAGCCTGTTTTGGCACTCCGGGAGACTTGCTCATTCGTCTTCAGGCCCAGTATGATTTTCAGAAAGCCTACCACTCCAAAGGCCCCGACATCCGGCGGGAAGTCAAGGCCCTTGCGGCCAGCCCGTGATCACGAGGAATCAGATATCAGACGCCTCAGTGGCCGCCGCCGCCGGAACCACGGGCCGCTTCCGGACCGGTAGATGATGGGGCAGAATCACGGCAAACAAATGCACGAGGGGGTAAGCGGCAAGCGCCAGCAGCACGCCCATCGCGACGAAGCCGACGATGAAATTGCTGACGGACAGGGTGCCGACGCCGGGAAGGCTCATGTGGGCTTTTGCAAGGAAATGGGGCACGGGGAGCGACAAGACGTCGATCAACCATTGGCCGAGGCGGATCTGTGCGATCCAGAATGGCACGTTGGTGAAGGGGTTGCTGATGAAACAGGCCGCCATCGCAAACGGCACGTTGGCTTTCACCCGCATGGCGAGAATCGCTGCGACGATCGATTGCGGGATCATCGGCATCATCGAGAAAAATAGCCCGATGGCGAGGCCGGAGGCCACGGTGTCGCGGCACGGGATCCAGAGGTTGCGGTTCAGAAGCGGGCGTGAGATGGCCTGCCACCATGGACGGTGTCTGAGGCGCGGGTGCCGCAAGGATCTGAATGCCCGGCGGACCAATCTGAGATAGCTTTTTTTCATGAACCGGGGCCAAACCCGTGCGGAACATTCACCGCCATCACCGGACAAGCAACCGCAAATGCCTTGTCGGATCGATGTGCGCGCGACAAGGTGCGCCCGCAATCATGGAACCTTGGCAAGCATTCATCCTCGGCCTCATCGAAGGCATCACCGAATACCTTCCGGTCAGCTCCACCGGCCATCTGCTCGTCGCCCAGCACTTGATGGGCATCGGCACCGCGACGGACTTGGACAAAGCCGCGGCGGACACCTTCGCCATCTGCATCCAAGGCGGAGCGATCCTGGCGGTGGTCGGGCTGTATTACAAACGCGTCCTGCAAATGATCCTCGGCGTGCTCGGCAAGAACCCGGAGGGTCTCAAGCTCGCGATTTCCATCATCGTCGGATTCCTCCCTGCGGCCGTGATCGGCCTTCTGCTTAATGATTGGATCGAGGCGAAATTGTTCGGCATGTGGCCCATCGTCTTCGCCTGGGTGTTCGGTGGGATTCTGATTCTTGCGGCTTCATGGTGGGCGCGGCGCGGACCGATCAAGGGCAAAGGAGTTGAATTGTTAGAGCTGTCTTGGAAAATGGCGCTCATCATCGGGATGCTGCAATGCGTCGCGATGTGGCCGGGCACCAGCCGCAGTCTGATGACGATCGTCGGCGGCTTGATGGTCGGCCTATCGGTGGCGGCGGCCATCGAATATTCATTCTTGTTAGGCGTGCTCACCTTGACCGCCGCCACCGCCAAGAAAGCGCTTTGGAAAGTGCATGTTCCGGAAGCGGCGGACTGCGACGTCTGGTTTGGCGGGGCGAAGTTGATGTGGGATCACTACGGGGCCTTGCCCTTGGCGGTGGGAATCATCGCGGCCACAGTCTCCGCCGCGCTAGCGGTGAAGTGGTTGGTGGCGTATTTGCAACGGCGCGGACTGGCGGTCTTCGGTTGGTATCGCATCGCCGTCGGCGTGGTGGTCGGCGGGCTGATATTGACCGGAGTTTTCCCAGCCTAACAAAAACGGACCATGTCCTTGAGGAACTGGCCCCAAAGGAATAGCAGGCCGCGTTTCGAGTATTGAAAATGGCCGTCGCCAGTGAGCCGGATGACACCGGTGGCGAGGTTGTGAGCGACCTGCCTGCGCATTTCCGCCTCGATCGAGCACTCGATTTCCTCAGGATCGGGAATCCAGAGTTGGCTGGCTGGGATTTTCAATTGTGTGAGATAATCCCGGTGGTTGCCGAGGATTTCGTGGAAACAATTCCGGCCGCAAGGCACATGATTCCAACGCACATCCGGCGGGCAGCGCAGCGTCGGGGCGAATGGGAAATTCGTGGTGCGCCAGATTTTCCCCTCACAATCGTGGGAGGTGATCGTGATGAAAGCGAAGGCAACATCGCTTTGCTCGCAGAGGCAGACGGCGGCGACCGCGCGTTCCTCCGGATGCCAGAACAGCCGGAAATATTGTTTCATGCCATCCCACTCCCAGCCGCAATCCGAGACATGCTCGAAGCCGGCCTCTTCCATCGCCATGGCGGCCTCGCGTGCGTTCGGGAAAAACGACGGATTCGGGATCGGCCGCTGACTCAGACGGTTTTCAACGGGCAAGCGCATCCGGCGAATTCGGGTCAGCAACTCGATCCATGGCAGGAACAACCAAACCAATGCGCCGCACCAACCGGCGATGAGGTTGCCGGTCAGGAAATACAACGTGCAAAAACTGGCCGACAGAAACGTCAGTGCGCCGAGTTTCCGCAAACACGCCGTGCGAGCCGAGCGCAAGGCGATAGCGAGCACGAATAATCCAACAACGGTCAGGGTTTCACGCATGTGGATTCAGTTTTTACGAAAGTCAGGAAACACGGATAAACAATGAGTTCCATCGTTCTTAAGGGCATGCAAGGGCTTTATTGCCAGGCTAGGCTCAATAACGCTCTCAGCCTTGCCGGATCCGTCGCCGAGGTCTTCGCGACAAAGCCGCGGGCATGCGCGAAATGGACATCCTCGCAACCCTCGATCCGCGTGAAATCCAGCCGCGGATGATCATTGTGGCGCGATAACCCGAAGCCCTGCCCGCGGCGGTCGGGATAGACCAAACCGACAATTTTTTGGCCGTCGGGGTGGGCATCGATGAAGCGGCCTAGGCCGGATGACGGTTCGTCCGGCATGGGCTCGGTGCGCGGCATGAAAAGCACGTGAAACGGCCCGTTCGGCGATTCGATTTCCCAGAATTCACCCGTGGCGGCGATCTCATCGAGGCGCGAGCGCAGGGATTTCAAATACCCGAGTAAATCTGAGCCGATCCAACGCATCACTTCCCACAACGGTTCGCCGGGCTCCAACCGGGAAACCGAGGCAAAACGGCGCAGCAAGGTCACATCGATCGGCGAATTGAGTTTTGCCAGCGTGTCCCGCCCGATGCCGAGCCAGCGCGAAGTTTCCATCGCGCCGCGGGTATCCAACCATTCCGCCGGCTCCAGCCAATCGCAGAATGCCCGCGCATCTTCGTAAACTCCAAGATCTTGCAGCACCAAACTCAAGGCACACAGCGGCGGATGGTCTTTCGGAAATTGGTGGTGATCGAAATTTCCCCGCTCCGGTGCATGCTCACCGCCCACGTCCAACACCGCAATCGCCGGATCCGCGAGATCCTCAGCCGTCGGTTCGCGCCGGACGATGGGCACGGCATGGCCGGCCAACATCAGACAACAGGCGAGAAACTCGTCTTTATGCGAGCCTCCGGGGTGGGTCAAAATCAGGGAATAACTCATAACAATAGCGTTGGGTGGCCGCAACATAGGTGCAATACCCGACTTGCAAAGGTTTTTGGCAATCAAGGCCAGCTCACAGCCTTGCCTCCCCGCTATCCGGACCACACCATCGCCCCGCCATGAAGCCGATGACGATTTTCTCCGATCCCCTGTTAGGCGACCGCGCCGCACAGCTCCTCCGCTCCGGAACGGCTGGCCACACGCTACTGACTCCCTCGCTGCCGGCCTCCTCGGTGCTCGCGCAAGCCGCGCCGGACCCGGCATTTTCGCGGGCGGAAATCGCTTTCGGCCAGCCACATTTGGAAAGCATCCACGCGGCGGCGGATCTGAAGTGGCTGCAAGTCAGCTCAGCCGGCTTCACGCGCTATGATACGCCCGAGTTCCGCCAAACCATCGCCGCGCGCGGCATCATCGTGACCAATAGCTCCGGTGTTTATGCGCAAGCCTGCGCCGAGCATGTCTTCAGCTTCATGCTGGCAAACTCGCGGATGCTGCCGCAAGCGTTCGCCAGCCGCGCCTCGAATGGATCACCGGAATGGCTCGGACTGCGGAGCGACTCACGTTCGCTCCACGGCCAAAGCGTGGTGATCCTCGGCTTCGGTGTGATCGCAAAACAATTGATCAAATTGCTGGAGCCCTTCGCCATGCGCATCACCGCCATGCGCCGCCAGCCGCTCGGCAACGAAGGCGTGCCGGTGGTCACCGCGCGCGATCTGCCAGCCGCACTCGCCGCCGCGGACCACGTCATCGATATCTTGCCGGACAATCCTGCTTCCCGTGGATTTGTGAACGACGAATTGTTTTCCAGCATGAAACCCGGCGCCGTTTTTCACAACATCGGCCGCGGTGCCACCGTGGATCAGGATGCGCTCGTCCGCGCTCTGCGCTCGGGCCGCCTTTCCGCCGCTTGGCTCGATGTCACCGACCCCGAACCGTTGCCCTCCGATCACCCGCTGCGGATCGAGCCCCAATGTTTCATCACCCCGCACATCGCCGGCGGTCACCACGCGGAAGATGAAACGCTGGTGCGCCATTTCCTGGAAAACCTCCGCTGCTTTCTTGCTCACGAGCCGCTTGTGGACCGGATCATGTGAGGGTTGGCCCGCGATCATCTAATCGCTTTCATCCGCGGGGTGGAGGACGATTTGATAGCTTCCGCGTTCAAAAAGCACGCCATTCGGAAGGCCCTTCATCTGCCATGCTCCCATGGCAACCGCTTTTCTCGAACCTTCGGCATAAGGATTTCCGATCACCATTTTTCCCGTTTCCGGGAAATACTGCCACACCAACATCCGGACTTTGACGTTCGGATTCTCCCGGACCGAAATGGCCACGCTGCCACTGAGTTTGCCCGACTGAAGCCCACGCCCAAAATCGAAAAAATATTCGTGCGTCTCCGTCGCCGGAACAATCGGATCGGTGCTTGAGACCACTTTGTAGAAACCGCCAAAGCGACCGGTGGCGGTGTCAAAAACATCCGCTCGAACGGTCACCACAGCGGAAAAGATGATGGCACTCACAAGCGCCCCAATCATTTTAGGAAAACAAAAATGGCACAGGCTAATCATGCATCACCTCCTTGTTGAAAAGTGCATAATCGCACAAATCGGCGCGATGCGCAATGATCCTTCGGATAGGTTTATGGTAAGAGTGGTTAAAAGTTATAGATTATTAGGAATAAGAACCTGCCAAGGTCTCTTCTTCTCCAATCCACAATCTCTTTCTCCCATTCTCGAATCCGCGCCGGACTTTGCTTGTCTTAATAGGCGGCGATGTCTTAAAATCCCGGCCATGAAACTCGGCTACACGATGCTGTATGTGAAGGACGTGCCTCGCTCGGTGGCATTTTACGAAGATGCCTTCGGATTAAGCCGTCGTTTCGTCCAT
>CAYRLT010000123.1:0-2505 GCA_964425095.1 uncultured Luteolibacter sp. | reverse complement strand
CAGGAACAGCCCGATGGCGGTGGAGATGGTCATGCCGAAAACCACGCCGGTGCCCATGGTGCTGCGCGAGGCGGCGCCGGAACCCTTGGCGAGCATCAGCGGCACGCAGCCGAGGATGAAGGCGAAGGAGGTCATCAGGATCGGGCGGAGGCGGAGTTTCGCGCCTTCGAGCGCGGCTTCGAGAGTGGGCACGCCTTCGTCACGCTTCATCTTCGCGAACTCGACGATGAGGATGGCGTTCTTCGCCGCCAGGCCGATGAGCATGACCAAGCCGACCTGGGCATAGACGTTCATCTCGAAATTCCGCAGCAACAGGCCGATCATCGTTCCAAGAATGACGGTGGGCACGGAAAGCAGAACGGCGAATGGCAGCGACCAGCTTTCATACTGCGCGGCTAACAACAAGAACACGAAGATGATCGCCATGCCGAAAATGAGTCCCGCCTGACCTTCTGATTTCTTTTCCTGAAGCGTGAGGCCGGACCATTCGTAACCGACGTTGGACGGCATCGTGGCCATGACTTCCTCCATCGCCTTGAGCGCTTGCGCCGAACTGTAGCCGGGAGCGGGCGCGCCCATCATCTCGGCGGATAGATAGAGATTGAAACGGGTGGCGAAGTTGGGCCCGGAAATCTTGGTGATGTTGACCAGCGTGCTCAGCGGAACCATGCCGCCGTCGTTGTTGCGCACCCAGAATTTTCCGATGTCGTCCGGCGTGTTGGTGAACTCGGGCTCGGCTTGCAGGAAGACTTTGTAAACCCTGCCGAATTTCACGAAATCGTTCACGTAGAGGCCGCTCAAATACGACTGCAACGTTTGGAAGACGCTGTCCACCGGGACTCCGAGCGTGCGGGCTTTCTCGCGGTCGAGCTCGACTTTGACCTGCGGCGTCGCGGGGTTGAATGTCGTGCTGACGCGGCCGATTTCCGGGCGTTTCGCAGCGGCGGCCTGCACTTGATTCACCATCGCCGCAAGTTGCTCGACGTTGCCGCCCGAGCGATCCTGAAGTTGCATGGTGAAGCCGGAAACGTTGCCGTATCCGGGCAGCGCCGGCGGGCCGAAGGCGAAGATGCGCGCCCCGGGAATCGTCGCGAATTTCTTATTCCATGCATCGGCGATCGCCTTGGCGTGGAGTTCGGGGGTCGCGCGCTCCTCCCAGTCATCAAGACCGATGAACATCAGCGCGGCATTCGGCACGTTGAGGTTATTCAGGATATTCATGCCGCTGAGGGCCAGCGCCGAGCGCACGCCTTGGGTATTGTTGACGATTTCCTCAACCTGCTTGAGCAATTCATCCGAGCGTTGCAATGAGGCGCCTTCCGGCAGTTCGATGGCGATGAACATGTAACCCTTGTCCTCGTCCGGAATGAAGCCGCCGGGGACGATCTTGCCGAGGCCCCAAATACCGCCGCAGACAATGACGAGCATCAGCATCGAGAACGTCGCCTTGCGCGTCAGACCGCCGATAATCTTGCCATAACGCTCGATAACCCAGTCGAAGAAGTTGTTGAACTTCTTGAAAAACCAAGCGACCGGCCCACGACCGGGTGTCGGTTTGCGCAGCAACAACGCGGAGAGAGCCGGACTGAGCGTGAGCGCGTTGATCGCGGAGAAAATCACCGAGACGGCGATGGTAATGGCAAACTGTTGATAGAGTCGGCCGGTTACACCACCCATGAAAGCGACGGGCACGAACACCGCGCAGAGAATCAACGCAATGGCCACCACCGGGCCGGAGACTTCCTTCATCGCCTTGCGCGTCGCATCGACAGGCGAGAGCCCGTGCTCAATGTGATGTTGCACGGCCTCGACCACCACGATGGCATCATCGACGACAATGCCGATCGCAAGCACCAGCCCGAACATCGTGAGAGTGTTGACACTGAAACCGAGCATCGGGAAAGCAATGAAGACACCTAACAGCGAAACCGGAACCGTGAGCATCGGAATAATCGTGGCGCGGAAACTCTGCAGGAAGATGAACACCACGATGAGCACCAGAACGATCGCCTCGAACAGCGTGTGGACGATCGCTTCCATCGAGGCCTTGATCGGCAGGGTGGAGTCGAGCGTGATGCTATACTCCATGTCCGGCGGGAAGCGCAGTTTCGCTTCCTCTAGTATTTTTTTCACGTTGTCCGCTGTTTCAAGAGCATTGGCACCGGGGGCCAGATAGACACCGAGAGCGCCGGCGGGGGCCTTGTTCATGCGGGCGTGAAGGTCGTAGGTTTGCGCTCCCAGCTCTACGCGGGCGACGTCCTTGATTTTCACTTGCTGGCCATCGGCGCTGGAGCGGATGATGATTTCTTCAAACTCCTTGGGGTCTTTGAGCAAGCCGAGCGCGCGCACGTTGAACTGGCTTTCCTGTCCCTTTGGCGCGGGCTCTGCGCCGATTCGCCCGGCGGGAGACTGCGCGTTCTGCTCCTTGATCGCATTGGAAATATCGGTCGGTGTCACGCCGAGAGACGCGAGTTTGTCCGGCTTGAGCCAGATGCGCATCGAGTA
>CAYRLT010000122.1:0-5406 GCA_964425095.1 uncultured Luteolibacter sp. | reverse complement strand
CGAGCCTCGTGAAATCAAGGCTCAGGAAGCGTTATGCTCAGCTTGTGGGACGGTAGTGTTTTTTATACTTCAATAGAGTGGTGTTAGATTGAAGCGGAAGAAGGCTCGTTCGACGCCCGGGCCTTGGAGTCTCAACTGCCGCCGTGCGATGCGTCCGTGGGCATTTCCCGCTCCGAGGCCGGATTCAAAGACCTCCAGTGGAAAGCCTGGGATGCGGGAGGAACGGAGTTTCCAGGTGACCAGGTCCGTGCTGGATGACGGACGGAGCTGCCACTTCGACTCGTCGAGCGGGTCCTTGTAAGTGTCCCGGAGGAAATTGAGCACGCCGTCGCCCGCAGCGCTGGGGAAGGCGCCCGGCATCTTGGCGGCATCGGGAACGGTGGGATCCAAGCCTTGCCAGAAGAAGACGAATTCGAGGCCGTTTGAAATCCCATCGCGGTCGAAGTCCGCGTCGCGGTTCGTCAGGCTGCCGGCCGCCAAGCCCGCAGTCTGCTCGAAGCTGGCCTGCCAGGCGGCGTAGTCATGCTCGGCCGTGAGGCCGGCCCCGAAGGTCACGGTAACTGGCCCTCCAACGACCGCCTGGCCATTTCGCGTAGCGCGGGGAATGAAGGTCACGCGCCGCAGCCCGGTCGTGGTGAAGGCGGCGGTGATCGGTAGATTGGAGGTGGCGCTCAGAGGGATGACGTCGCCGGGGCCATCGGCCAGGACCGCGCCACCGCTGCCGAGCAGCGCGAAGCTTCCGGGTCCGCGCACCGCCGCGATCTCAAGTTCGACATTTGACCAATCCGCCGGAACGAGCCCGCCGGATGCGGTTGTCGGCGCGACACCCACCCCGTTCGGAATGGCAAGCGGGAGAGCCCGAAGATTTCCTGACCACTGCCACAGGGCGCCGGGCAAGCCACTGCTGGCGGGGCCGGCGGCAGTGGTCGCCTCGATCATCGCCTGGTCCGGCGCATAGGCCACGCCCGCCGAGGGGTCGGCATTTAGAATGCGGGGCGCACCGGCCTCGACACCCGAGAGCAGGAGCGCACCGCCGTTTCCGATCCGCCCGGAGAATGGGACTGCAAAGGTGAAGGTCTTTTGCGCGGAGGTGATGACATTGCCGTAGGCCGGCATGAGCTTGCCCCTCGCCTCGAAGGTCACGTGGTAGATTCCCGGCTTGGTCAGGCCCCAGTTGTAGTGGGTGTGGGAGCCGATCGGGATGGTGGCGATTTCATCCGCGGTGGTGATGCCATTGGTCGAATCGAAGGAAAACACGACGCTGCCGAAGGCCTCGGTCTTCCACGTGGCGAAATGGCCGCCAGCATCGGCGCCGGTGCCAGAGATCGAGACGAGCCGCAGGGAGGTGCTGCCTTGAGCGCTTGGTGTGTAGTTGGTGCCCACCCGCGCCTGGAAAATCCCGGCAGGCA
Source organism: uncultured Luteolibacter sp. (assembly GCA_964425095.1). Lineage (GTDB taxonomy): Bacteria > Verrucomicrobiota > Verrucomicrobiia > Verrucomicrobiales > Akkermansiaceae > Luteolibacter. Next base: position 3,997 of record CAYRLT010000122.1, on the reverse strand, counting down.
TGATGGTCCGCACGCCGAGAAAGCAGGTGCCGAGGACGTTGCTTTGCGGCAGAATCCAGATCGGGGTGCCGGATGGCCCGAAGCGGCTGAAAACCCCGGCCGGCGAGGGGACCGCCGTGCGAGTCTTGGGCGAGGCGACGATGACCGTGCTTTCTGGGTTCAGCCTGACCACTCCGGCAGCGCTGCTGAAGTCGGAATCTTGGTCGTAAGACACCCCGAAGGTCCAGCCAGCATCGGGATTTCCCGGGGTCACCGAGTAGTCCACCTGGACCTCGTAATGCCCGTAAATCAAGTCAGTTGGCGCCGTGGTGGCCACGGCGCAAGGGGCGGCAAGCAGAGCCAGCAAGCCTCGCAGGATCGTCATGGCGGATTTTTAGACGCAATTTGTTTGCATGAGCAACCGAAAAACATAGGCATTTCGAATACATGAGCTTACGAGTTGCCGCAGCCAGCTTGGTTTTCGCATTTCCGTGTGCCGGGCAGACCACGTCTGCGCCGTCGGAAGCGCCGATCGAGCTTGAGGAACTCACCGTCAGTGCCAATGCGCTTGAGAAGCGGAGCAGCCTGGGAGCGGCCTCCTTGCAGCCCGTACAGACCGTCACCGCCGAAGAACTGAAGCGGAATGCCCAAGCCACGCTTGGAGAATCCATCGGCTGGGAACCCGGGGTCTCTTCGGGCTACTTCGGTCCCGGGGCCAGCCGTCCGGTGGTTCGTGGCTTCGAGGGGGTGCGCGTCAAGGTCCTGCGGGATGACCTGGGCACTTTCGACCTCTCCGACATCAGTCCGGATCACGGCGTGGTGCTGGAACCATTCCTTCTGGAGAGCGTGGAAATTCATCGGGGCCCGGCGTCCCTCCTTTACGGGAATTCCGCCATTGGAGGTGCCATCAATACCCGCAGCCGTGTCATCGCGAGGGAAAAGCCGGATCGCCTGTTTTCCGGAGGCTGGGAGTCCCGCTTCGACACACAAGGTTCGGGCACCGCTGCCGCCGGGCACTTGTCGATCACCGGCGGCCCCTTTGTGTTTCAGTTCACCGGCTCAGACCGCGAGTCGGATGACATCTCCATTCCAGGTCGCGCCCGCAGCAACGCCTACGAATTTCTCGAAAATCCCCGGGTTTACGATCCCACAACCGCCACCACCCTTCCGGTTCCCAATCCCGACGGCACTCTTCCAAACTCCGCCAGTGAAGCTGGCTCGTGGTCAGCAGGCGTGTCCTGGCTGCCGACCAACCTGCCCTTGATGCTCGGGGTTTCCTACTCGCGCTTCGATACCCTTTACGGAGTGCCTTACTCGTATGCAGGGGATCCCACCGATCTTTACGGCAACTATGAGCTGGACCTCGGGCAGGACCGCTTCGATCTGGAAAGCCGGGTGGAGTTCGATTCCGGATTCATTTCCAAGATCGAGGGGCGGCTCGGATACGCCTCCTACGACCACGCCGAGAATTTCAACGGCCTGGGCAAGGATCTGGGCCGGGACTTCCAGGATACCGGCCTGCAGAAGGACGCGGCGGAGGGACGGCTGGACTTCCACCACAGTGCCTTTGAGGAGCGCTTGACTGGAGTGTTCGGCATCGCGGCCTCCTGGGAGGATGTGCAATCGAGCCGGGTAATCTTTCCTCCGCCGGATCTCCAAAGGGTCGGGGGCAGACTGGAAGGTCGTGAAATCGGGATTTACCTGCTGGAAAAGTACCGGATCGAAGACTGGACCGCGCAGCTCGGGTATCGTCTGGGAGAGGTTCAAACCCTGGACCGCAGCCTGGAATCCTCCGGCTTTACCCAGGGAGAAGAGGGGCTCTCCCAAAGCGTGTCCGGAGCCATCAACTGGAGCCGCGATGCCGTGGGGCCTCTTGATCGGCTCTCCGTCACGGGGATTCTTTCCCAGATCGAGCGCCAGCCGACCTCGATCGAGCGATATGCATTTTGGAACAATGCCGGGATCGGCCGGTTCCTCGTCGGCGGCGATCTGGATGGCACTCCGCTGTCAGCGGAAAAATCGCTCGGCCTCGAGTTCGGGCTGGAAGCGGTCCGGGGGCCATTCACCGCCAATCTCAACGGCTACCATTACAACTTCTCGAACTTCGTTTTCCTTCAGGAAGCACCAGGCCTGACCGGAGGATTCGGGCGGGCGGTTCAGTACATCGAACGTGAAGCGGAGTTCACCGGCTACGAGGCCGAACTGGAATGGCGGATCATGGACAAGCTGACCCTTTCGCTGATGAGCGACTACGTGCACGCCGTCAACACGAGCGACTCCGAAGCGATTCCAAGAATGCCTCCACTGCGAGTCGGCACCCGCCTGGAGTGGAAGGATGACTCCCTGACCGCCGGGCTGGAGATCCGCCATGCCACCGCCCAGGAGCGGGTCAAGGGCCCACCACGGCCCGAGCTTCCGACTGATGCCTATACCTTGGTGAATGCCGACATCTCCTGGCAGCTGCCGCTCAAATCCCAGCAGCTCACCCTGTTCATGCGCGCCACCAATCTCCTCAACGAGGAGGCACGCGTCTCGAACTCCTTCCGCAAGGACGTCGCCCCTCTTCCCGGTCGAGGGCTCTCTCTCGGGATCAGTCATGCCTTCTGAAAGGCTCATTCCACCTCGATCATGAAAACCCATCCCCGAGTTCCTGAATCCGTATGGCTGAGCGATGCCGCGAGAGGGCTTCGCCAGCAAATGGCCTTCTGGGGCATGACGTGCGCCATCCCGAGGGCAACTGGTTGATCCATTTTGGAATGGATCGCGAGCCCTCCTCCGGACTGACCGGAACCAGTTGCTACTCCGCTCCGTGGGAAGATGGCCTGGTCATGCTCCCTGGAGCAGTCGAAAAAGTCACTCGGCTGGCTGGAACCGTGGGGGGAGTTGGTCCTGATCGGCAAGCGGCAGGGACCCGCATTGCTGCAATTCTAGTGTGTTTACACTTGCGGCACGGTAACCGCCTTTTATAAAGAGATATTAAATATCAGGCAGGCTGAGTATTTCTCAGTATGCCTCTTCCTTGGTTCGCAACCCTTATCCACCATGCCTGCCACGCCCATCATCACCACCGCCTCGGTTTGGATGCCCAAGGGGCTCTGCATCGGGTATCAGAAAACACGAATCGCCGAAACCTCCGAGGAGATGACCCTCGGTTCCGGCACCCACTATCTGCTGGCGCGAAACGGTCGCGGCAAGACGACGCTGCTCAAGACCCTTTCCGGCCTGCTCAAGCCTGTCTCCGGCTCCTACCAGACCAAGGGGCATTGCCAGTTCGTCGGCGACGATCTCTCCTTCGATCGCGAACTGAGCGCCACGCTGATCTTCCGGGCCTTTCTCTTGCCCGGGAAGCTCGACGAAGCCTTTGCCCTGGCCGACGAATTGGAACTCGATGTGCGGAAGCCCTTCGGTCAACTCTCGTTTGGGAACCGCAAGAAGGTCGGCCTCGTGGTCGCCGAGCTCACCCTCGATCCCGGAAAAGCGGAGATTCTTTTCTACGACGAGCCGTTCACCGGGCTCGATACCCCTGCCCGCCTCGCCATCCTCGCGCGCTGGCGCAGGACCGAGAACGAGGCCATCCGGATCGTCTCCTGTCACCCGGATTTCGACGCCATGGAAATGCCCAAGGCGCTGTTGATCGCGGACGGGAAAATCTTCGTCGCCGGCGATGGCACCCAGACCTGGGCCGATCTCAAGAACCTCCTGACCTGAACCCTCAGCACCCCCACGCCATGATTCTCTTCCGACTCACCCTCTCCACCATCAAGGTCCGCAAGACCTGGGTCATCGTTTTCCTGCTGGCGTTGATCCTTCCTTTCGTGCTGCCCCAGCTCACGCCGTGGGAGGCGAACGTGAAACTGATTCCGCCCGCCCGCGCCCAGACCGCCCAATACTGGCCACTTAAGCGCATTTGCGGATTAATTCGATGATTTTCGGTTGCTCCCGGACTTTTGGCGGTTTGCCGCCATTTCGGATTTTAAACTTCGCCCTTGCCCGTCCTTTGATTTGACGGGGCTTGCTC
>CAYRLT010000121.1:0-2139 GCA_964425095.1 uncultured Luteolibacter sp. | reverse complement strand
AGTCGTCCGGCACCATGTCCAGATCCCCGGAGCGATAGAGTCCCTCGGTGTAGATTGCCACAACGGCACCTCCCACCAATACCGATCGGATGCCTTTCCCTTCAAGATGCCACGCCACGTAGTGCCACAGTTCCTCCTCGGAGCAATTTTTCCAAACCGGTGGCTGCATGACGGTGATAAATTGAATTGATTATTCGGTCAAATGACCTTATTCTTCGGTCATGATTTCTACCGCACTCCAAGACCTGTTTGGTGGCAAGGCCGCAGATGCGGTGCTTTTGTCCCTATTTCATGATGGCGTATTATTGTTTCTGTCTCTCTTCATTAAGGAAACGCGGATTCAAGAAATGCGAATTTGAGAATCGATCTCAAATTCGCCTTGATTCAGTATTGACGATGGCTAGGTTGCGCCCGCCATCCGGAATATGTGCGCTAGGACATTCCCGGAAGTTTGTTGAAAACACATGCAAGCCATCCTCCGGAGTCTGCTGATCATCGCTGTCACGTTCTTTTACGTGGTTGGTCCGTATCTCACTGTCGAGATGGAGCACTCGCATGAGGTTTGCGAAAACCACGGTCATCAGCATCCGGGAGACGATCACTCCCACCATCCGCACGATGAGGGTTCCGTCCCATCTTCCGACGCCCCAGAAAGTGATGAACCGGACGAGGATCCTCACTCACACACTCATGAAGTCTCGCTGGGTTCGGACGCTCCGTTCACGCCTGCCTCTCACAACACTTTCATGGCCAACCGGATTGGTGCCTACCATCCCACTGCCATCTCGGAATTCGTCCCGGACGGGCCGTGTTTTCCTTTGATCAAGCCTCCCCAATTGGGTTGAGGCCCGTGTGCTGACGGATTGACTGCTTTGATCACAAAGCGGCTCTGAACTACTCGATGCCCGTGTTGGGCTTCCCGTTGCACATTGTTCGTGGCCATCACGAGACAATCTTACGCCTGCCGTGCTGACTCTCACGGAGCAACATACCCGCGCAAACCGGCAGCGGTGCGTCATTCAGCCCAGCACCATTTCATCATTTCACAACCATCATCCATGCATCCTTTTCCTATCAACATTCCACCAGAATCCGTACATCGCGTTCTGCGAGCGGGCGCGACATTCACCATCACCGTATCGGTGGCGGCCCTCACCGGTTGCCAGTTCTATCAACCTTCACCCCTTGATGCATCCGCTCATGCCGGGGCTTGGCGGGATCGTGGCCCGTCGGACGAAAAAGTCCGCGACTTCGCCCGCCGGATCGAAACGACATCCCCCCGGTCGGTGATCTTTAACCCGAAAGATGGTCTCACGCTCGCCGAGGGCGAGGTCGTCGCTCTCGTATACAATCCTGACCTGCGCGTCGCCCGCTTGAAAGCCGGAGTCGCACAGGCCACCGCCGAACACGCGGGTCGCTGGGACGATCCCAAGTTGAGCATCGACGTGCTCAAAGTCACTGAGAGCGTGCCTCACCCGTGGATCGTCGGCTCGGCATTGTCGCTCACGATTCCGATCTCAGGCCGCCTTGCGGTCGAAAAATCCCGGGCTGAAGCCGCACTTCATTCCGAACTCGCACGCATCGCCGAGGAAGAGTGGAAAACCCTGCGCGATCTCCGCGAGGCCTGGCTGACATGGTCGGCGGATCGGCTGCGGCTTGAACAGGCGGAACGCATCGTGGGTTCATTGAACTCGGTAGTGGAAACCACCGGCAAGCTGGCTGAAGCCGGCGAGTTGCCTCGCACCGAATCGGCTCTCTTCAAGATCGAGCAGGAAAGCCGCAAGGCGGACATTGCCCGACTGCGCGGACGGGTGAAGGAGGGAGAACAGGACATTCGCTCGCTGATGGGCATCTCACCTGGCGCACCCGCTTCGCTCACCCCCACGCTCTCGGCGGCGGGTGGCAACGACGGCGAAAACCTCCCGGAAACCAACCCCACACTGATGCGTCTGCGGAGCGATTACGAGGTCGCCGAACTGACCCTGCTCCGGGAAATCCGCAAGCAGTTTCCTGATCTCGAACTCGGACCCAATTTCGAGGACGACCAAGCCCAATCGAAGATCGGCGTAGTCGGTGCGATCCCAATTCCCATCTTCAACTCAAACAAAGGTGGCATCGCCGCCGCACGGGCCGAGCGCG
>CAYRLT010000120.1:0-3527 GCA_964425095.1 uncultured Luteolibacter sp. | reverse complement strand
GGTAGCGGGATCGTAAATCAGCAAATTTGAGCCCTGAAACCCTTCCCAAGGGTGGTCGTAGTAATGAGGAAAAAGCCAAGCTGGGTGATCCTTCGCCGCCACAGTGGTATGGGTGGCCATGATGATGCGACCATCCTCCATTTCACTCATGCAAGAATGGATCTTGCTGGGGATGATCGCGCCGTCGAGCGGACTGACTTCACGCGCCACGTCGAAACATAGCTCCAAGCTACCATCCTCTGGACGATACTCGTAGAGCATCGCCGAGCGTCGCGCAGCCAGCTCCGAACACAGCGGAGCATAGATCCGGCCTTCGGATGTCACCAACAAATCCCAGATCGAGTTTGGTTGCGGATCAAGGGTCGGAAACAGCGTGACGCGAACGCCGGACTGAGGAACCAGATCGAAAAAGTTGGCTGGCAGATCGGAGCAATGAACGCCGGTTTTGCGCCAGTCGGGTAATATCTTATTTTGCATCATCAAGGTTAACAGGCTACTCGGAAACGAAGTTCGGTTTTTACCCCGCTAGCCGGGGCGCAGATCTACTGATCGATGTAGTCCTGCCAGCCAATGGGTGGTCCGTTCCAGAAGTAGGGATAGGGATGAACGGCGACCTTTGGATCGTTCAGCGCGATGGTCTCCACATGGCCGTCGCAGAACACCGCATTAAATTTGCCTTTGTGCCTCCAGGCATTCGCTCCGGCAACTGAGGCGAAAGCCGGATTCGCCGGCAAGGTGGCTGGCTCCGCGTAATAATACGCTGAATTAACGCCATCGGCACCCGTGTCGCAAAAAAGGATGGTCCTATCAGGGCGGGGTAGGTTGATCCACTTGAAACAACTTCTTTGGTAGTAGCGATATTGGGATGGCCCCCAGTCTGGTCCATCGGTGTAGTTGTTAGGGACGAGGCGCTTGTTCATCCCATAACTGGTCAGTGTTAAACTGGGTGACTCAGGACAGCATATAAACTTATCCGCCCCATAATCGATCAGAGAGGGATACTTAAACCCGGCCATTCCAAGGAAGTTTTGTGGCAAATACCATGTCGCCTGGGGAAGGTGGCCATTGTTGTCTGTGGAAAAATTTTGTGCAGAGAGAAAAAGTTGTTTGAGGTTGGAGGTGCACTTAGCGGTTTTTGCGCTGGTTCTCATGCTGGAAATCCCAACCATCGACAACGCCACCAGGATGGCGACTATGGCAATGACGGTCAGCAACTCGACCAATGTGAAGGCCCGCGGCGAAGCGGAGCACATCGACGAAGATCCTTGGCCCAAATTGCGTGCACCTGCACCAGGCAAAGCGATATGAGGGTTGCGCATTTTTTGTGAAGTAATGGGACACATGACTTTCATAGCATTTTTTGGGATGTGAAGCGTTTTGCTAAAAGGCCTCCTGAATCGGTTTGAACCTATTTTTCGATTTCTTGCAAAATCATACCGCTATGGGCGGGCAGCGTGAGGTTGAAAACGCCGTCCTTGCCGGTGAGGACCGCGGCGTCGGCAAAATTGCGCAGCTCGGTTTTTCCCGGAGCGGCAAGGCTCACGCTGGTCGGGGTTTCATCGCCATTCCACAGCACGATGGCGCGGGGAAAATCACGGCGCCAAACACCCCCCTCCATTTCCGTTGCCTCTGCCAGCGGTTTGCCAAGGCGGAGGCTATACAATCGCACCGCATTTTTCGGATCCGAGATGTATGTCTCGCTCCAATCACTCCACGTAAATCCAAACAAGCGTGCATAGCAGTAAGTGTAGATGCTGCGCTGCCAAGGGTTCTTTTTACCCGCGTAAGAGAGCTGGAAGAGCACCTTGCCCGCTGCTACTGCCTTCGCGTATTCTTTGCCGCGGGCGATTAGCTCTGCCTTGCTCTGGAGCTGCCCTTGATCCGTGTGATCATAGATGCAGTTCTCCCACATGAGTGCGTCGGCGCGTTGCCAGTGCGAGTCCAAGTGATTCTCATTCAAGACAACGATCCGATCCGGGCCGTATTCCTTGACCACGCGGTAAATCAGGTCCAAGGCCTCCATGTATTTGTCGAAGTTCGTTTTGTCCTTCTCCGCGTGTTTATGGATGCCGAACTTCGGGCCGTGGCATTCCGGCGGAATTCCGGCAACATCGACAAAAATGCCCTTGTATCCCAGTTCCATGAGCGCACGAATCTGCTTCTCGATGGCCTGCATCAACCCTTTTTGATGAAAACAGGTGTTGAATAAGCCGGGGCGATTGTTGTCCAAGCCGAATTGAGCCCTTCGCTTTTTTCCCGACTCGTCAATATTGATCCAATCTGGATGCTTTGCGAGATCACGTTCCTCATGGAGGTTAGACTCATACCATTCGGGATAAATCTTGTTTCCGCTTTTGAGCTCCTCCTTCGTATCCAACAGTTCATAAAAGATCACATAATACAACAAGGGAATCCCGGCGGCCTGCATCCGCTTGAGGACTTCAGGGCCCGGTTGCGAACCGACGACCCAAGGCCAGGGTTTGAGTTGTTTTTGAATCACTTCATCCGACCAAAAGTCCACCACTTCACCACTGGTGCCCGCCCATTGTTTAGCCCCGGCCGGAGTGCTTGGACGATAATACCCGCTGGCGCTCGAGGTGCGGGCCCAGTCTGGAGCGGGTTTGCCATAGTCGATCTTCGCCTCCAACTCGTCTCCCTTGCTCTTCATGAAACGCTTGGTAGTTTCGGCAAAACCTTCCGCGCTCTTGGCATCTGGCACCCAGGCTGCGGCAAAGCTGGCAGTGTAACTTTCCCCGTGTGCAATCGCCTGGAAGCGCTCCAACGGATACAGATAGCCCTGCGCGATGGTCGATGTGGTTGCACCACGCGCGACGATGCAGTCCGTGGACAGTGCCCAACCTGCATCGCCTGCCCCTTCCAAGATAAACTTCCACGGCGTGGGATCATACAAAGACGTCAGCTTTGGATTGGCAGATCGTTTGCCTGTTGGCGTCACGATGTCGGGACTCGTGCTGCTCCATTCCCAGAAGTAGTGATCCATCACAGGGCTCTTGCCCTGGTTTTCAAGAGCCCCGCTTACGATGGCCCCAGGTGTACCCTTTAATGTCGCGACATTGAGGAGGAACCCACGGTTGCCGGGAATCTTGTAGCGTAAAGTGACCTCGTTCGTCTCCGCTGTCTGGAGAGATTTGGCAGGCTCAGATGGTATGCCTGGGGATATCCACACATCGTTGTGTTTGATTAGGGATCTAAACGTCTTTTTGCGACCACCGTCGGTGATTTCCACCACTCCGCCATTCACCTGAACGCTGACCTGCGGATCGAGCTGGATGGTAGCGTTCGTGGATGTGGCTGGCTTGTCATGCGTCGTCTTGTCTTTCTCGCTAGCCATTAAGGGGCTGACAGAAAAACTGATGCCCGATAAGGCAAGCCCCAGGCACTGGGATACCTGTTTCCGGACTAAGATTTTCCACTGATTCCGCGTTGTTCGTGTTCTACGAAAGATTTCGTTTGAAGAACCTTGCGGTGAGGATTTATCCGGCACATGACTTTTTAACATGGTATTA
>CAYRLT010000119.1:0-2121 GCA_964425095.1 uncultured Luteolibacter sp. | reverse complement strand
GAAGGACTGGCACCCCTTCAGGGTGCATTTCCTCTTCTCTCCCACGTTGCCCCAGGGCGGCGCTGCGCTTGCCCTGGGCTGTCGAATTGCAGCCCTTCAGGCTGCCGTAATCCTTCTCCTCTTCCCGCCGCCAACGTCAGCCTTGATGCGATGAGGAATCCGCGCCTGGCGCGGGTTCCGAAGTAGCATCCGAGGCTTGGTTGGCCTCCTTCTTCATCTGTCTCTCTTTGATCCGGGCCAAGTGATACGCAACCTCTCTGTCGGCTGCCCCGTGAACTCCGCAAGGTAGCAGTCCTTCTGGAAAGTCGGGAGATCAGCCGGACGCCCCTGGAATCGAAGGACGATGGCCCCGATGCAGAAATGAAATGTCGAGTAGTACCACTTGCCATTGGAGGCCCGTCCCACAAAGATGTCCGCTATCCGCCAATCTGACTTCGTGCAGATGTTGTCATAGACAAGCCAACTGCCGTCCTTCATCAGGATGAAATGGTCCGATAGCCAACCTGTCCCGTCATCGCCGGGAGGCTGTGCGGTCAGTGTTGCGATTTCCCTTTGGACCCAGTTCGTGTCGCTGGCGAGATGGTTAATCTTCGCGAGAGCCTCGACCTTCCATCGGTTCCTGACGTGATCCCGGTAAGGGGGAATCACCACCACAGAAGCGAGCACAATTACGGCGATCACGCCACCAAGCACTCCGAGAGCAATCAGGCATCCTTTTCGCTTCATGATCTTCTGGCCAACGAATAGCGTTTTATCGGTCGTTCTGCGAGCATACACGGATGGCCTTGTGGATCAAGCGCGAACGAGCAGAATGGCCGATAAAATGTGTTGAACGGAGCCCTTCGACAGGCTCAGGGCAGGCTCCGGTGCTATGGGGTAAAGCGATGCCTTGGGGTCAGGCGGCGGGTTGGGGCGGGCATTGGTTTGCGAACCGATCGAGGCAGCGGAAACGGTCGAGTACATGTTTTGCATGGCGCGGACAGCGGTGGTTGGCATCGCGCCGGTCCCGTGGGGCTGTCTTTTGCCGTGTCCAGACAGACCCCGGCCGGGGCCGCGTGGCGCAGCCTTTCGGGGAAAAGTGCTGAATGGGCGGCGGTTGCGAGAAGACGATCCAGCTTTGGCTGGCGAGTGAGGCACGCCATGCCTCCCAGGCGGCTTCGTCGGCCAGGAGCGCGGCCCGGCCTTTGTACAGCAGTTTACCGCGCCTGCGCAGCGAGCACAGGCGCCGGAGAAAGCGACTGCGAAAATGGAAGTACGGCACGGGCAGCACCTCGGCCAGGCGCGCGTCGAGCCACTTCTCTTTGGCACTGGTTTGACAGGTGGGGCAGTGTCGGGTCTGGCAGGAGTTGTACATCGGCACCTCGCGTCCGCACTCATCGCACTGGTGGATGTGTCCACCCAGCGCGGCGGTACGGCAGAGGAAGCGGGGTCAGAGGAAGCGGGGTCATCAGAGGAAGCGGGGCCTATACTAATGACTAACGTCATTCAGGCGTGAAGCCTTATTCATTATTATAGGCCCGCGGCCCCCTGACCCCGCGGCCCCCCGTTCTTCTTCAGTCTTGAAGGATGTCGCAAAAGTGTCGAGCTATCAGGAAGAGCCAAGGCAACTGACTCTGTTGGAGAAGTGACACATTGTATGCCTCCCGTACGACTGATGTTGAGACGATGCTGCGCATGTCGCTGATTTCGTATGCAAAGTCGCGAGCGTCTGCTACTCCGGGGGAAATGCAGGCGCGAATAAGCGCCGTCATTACCTCGACGAAGCAGTATTCACCGCCCAAGTGAGTCCACCAGTCCAACCCAATCCGAACCGTCACGTCAACTTCAATACCATCCGCCGAGAAAACACAGTCCCATCTACCTGCGGGATCAACTGTGATGGCGGCTGGCTTCTTCTCCTTCACGTTCCGCAGAATATGCCAGTCCTTCTTGTTGGAAAGTTTCTTCGTCCCGTAGAGCACGCCGTAGGTGAAATCAATCTTTGAGACACTGGAGTCCTGTGCCCAGGCCCGATAATTGTTCAGAATGGCATCTGCAAAATTCTCGCTCATCTCGTCGTTTAGACATCGCGGGCCACTCTTGAGTGTGGCAAGGTGAAGCATGTCGCAATCCAGTTTCTTG
>CAYRLT010000118.1:0-8878 GCA_964425095.1 uncultured Luteolibacter sp. | reverse complement strand
GGAGCAGCGCCCAATGCCCGCCCATCGAGATGATGAGCGCTCCGATCAGGAGGTATTGGCCGGCACGCAAAGCCCGTTTAGACATCGCGGGGAAGAGACAATTCCAACCGAACCGGGTCAAGTTGCTTTTTTGTTGGAGTCTTCGTTTGCCTTTGGGTCGGATGATAAGGAGCGCTTGGGTGCGCTGTATCCGAAGACTTTTGTGGCCGCCGTGGCGAAGGAATTGGCGGGAACGCTACAAGCAGCGGAGCAAGGGATGGTGACGGACGTGGAAGCCTACGTGCAGCGGATTCACGAACGTTTCACCTGCCGAATGTACGATCTATCGAAGTTTATGAAGACCTTGCTGCAACGATTCACCCGTTGGCACAGCAGCCGGGCAAAACGATGTGGCAACTTGTGGGAGGAAACGTTTAAGAGCGTGGTGGTGGAGGATGGTCTCGCATCCAAAACGATCGCCGCCTACATCGACCTGAATCCGGTGCGTGCGGGAATGGAGCAGGATCCAGCGGAGTATCGCTGGAGCAGTTATGGCGAGGGGATGGGAGTTAGTGGTAGGAGCGGCGCCAAAGCTAAGGCGGCGGGCGCATCGGGCACGGCAGAGTTGTTGTGGAGCGCATGGGATTTACGATAGGGGATTGAGTGAGGTTCTCATCAAAAGAACCATGCGCAAATTAGGAGAGACCTCCCTTTTTTCGCCTCCGGTCAGCCCGCCCCCCACGGCTCTTTCAACGGCCTTCACCCCAAAGTTGATTTTCTAACATTTATTCCTAGCATTAACGCGCCAACACCATCATGGGAGACGTTGGCATTGGGAACAGGCGTTCAGGCGGAAATGAATTCATTTTTATGCGGAATATATTTTGCCGCGGTCCGATGACAGATGATCCGGAAATCAAATGTATTGTTGGGTGCTTTGCATCTTTTCGATATCATCGCCACATGACCTTGTTAATGAAGCGCCACTTATTCCTCGCCGCGGCAATCCTCTCCGGCAGCCTCCATGCTTCCGCTCTCGAGCCCGGCGCGCCCGGGCGTGACGAACGCATGGCATGGTGGCGCGATGCGAAGTTCGGTTTGTTCATCCACTGGGGTGTTTATGCGGTGCCCGCCGGGACCTGGCGGGGCAAGCAGGTCGGCGGCGCGGGAGAATGGATGATGTATGATGCGAAGATTCCGGTGGATGAATACCGGAAGTTTGCGGCTGACTTCAATCCGACCCGCTACGACCCGCGATCGTGGGCGGAACTCGCTGTGTCCGCCGGCATGAAGTATGTGGTCATCACTGCGAAACATCACGACGGCTTCTCGTTGTATGACTCGAAGGTTTCCCGGTGGGACGTCGTGGATGCGACCCCATACGGCCGCGATTTGCTGGCACCACTCGTAGATGCTGTGCGCGGCCGCGGCCTGAAAATGGGGCTCTACTATTCCCACGCCCAAGATTGGACCCACCCGGGTGGAGCCAAGATGCGCTTCGAGGAAGGCACTGGCTGGGACGAAGGTCACAACGGCGATTTCGACAGGTATCTTGATGAAATCGCGGTCCCACAGGTCGGCGAGATCCTTGAAACCTACAAACCCGACGTCTTGTGGTGGGACACGCCCGTGTGGATGAACGAGCGGCGTGCGCGGAAGTTCCTGCCCCTCGTCCGCCGCTTGCCGGGCCTCATCATGAACGACCGCCTCGGGGGAGACATTCCCGGCGACACCGAGACACCGGAGAATTTCATTCCCGCCACCGGCATTCCCGGACGCGACTGGGAGACATGCATGACCATGAACGATACGTGGGGATACGTGTCCTACGATGACACATGGAAGCCCACCCGGGAACTCATCCACAAGCTCGTGGACATCGTTTCAAAGGGTGGTAACTACCTGCTCAACGTCGGCCCCATGGCCGACGGCACGATCCCGGCGGCATCGGTCGAGCGCCTGCACGGGGTGGGAGCCTGGATGAAGGTCAACGGCGAGGCGATCTACGGCACGACCGCGAGTCCGGGGCCACGCCCGCGCTGGGGCCGCATGACGACCAAAGCCAAGCCCGGCGGACACCTGATCTATCTGCATGTGTTCGACTGGCCGCATGACGGAATCCTGAGCGTGCCGCTCCATAACGACGTGTCCGCTTGTACGCTTCTAGCCGATCCGTCGAGGTCGTTCATTCCGTCGCGCACCGAGGATGGAGTGGAGATTCGTCTCACCGGCAATCCGCCGGACAAGGATTGCACCGTTATCGCTCTCGACATTGCCGCCCCGCCGGTTGCAGCAGATCTATCGATCCGCCAAGCGGCTGACGGTTCGATCGATCTTCTTGCCGAGAATGCGACCGTTCACAACGGCAACTATGGAAAGCACGCACGCATTGAGGCGGACAAGGGTGTCAGCCACATCGGGAACTGGCATGACCCGAGGGCGTCGGCCGCTTGGTCGATGCGGATCACCGAGCCGGGTAGATTTTCGGTGGAGTTCGACGTCGCCGCCGAGGCTCCGGGTGCCGGTTTTTCCCTTGATGTGGGTGGGAAAAAGACTGCCGTGAAAATTCCCGATACCGCCAGCTTGCGCACCTATCAAACCGTCCGTGTCGGAGAAATCATGATCGGCCAGGCGGGCCGCTGCGATTTTTCCGTAACTCCCACGAAGGACGGTTGGCGCCCGGTAAACCTGCGCCGCGTTCGTCTCATACCGGTGGAAACCCGCTGAGCGGAAACTTGAAAGATCTTCCGCGAATCATGCGTTAGTCCGTTTCCGATGCAGACGCCTTTCCCCACACTTAGTTTCACTCAAGTTCACGAAAATTCATGAAGCAAGTCATCCTCACCATTGCGATCACCGGATCACTCCTCTCCGGTCTCCATTCCGCTCCAATACCGCTCAATTTGCCGCGCCCCGACGACCAGTCCGGCAACCCGGCCAAGCCGGTGAGGGTTTACATCCTGGCAGGCCAGTCGAACATGGTCGGCATGGGGGATATTACTGGTGCGCAGCCCGAATACCCATCGGTTTACCTGTCCGCGGATCCATCCATCATTGCTGGCGAGATGCCCATCGGCTCGAATCGTATCAAGGCCGCCTGCAAGTGGGAGTGGAGAGGCATTCCCGCCCTACGGCCCCATGGTGTCTATCAATCTGCCGCTATGTCGGCGCAAGCCGGTGCCGTGGTGGCCATTCACAAGGGAACCTATAATCCGAAAGCGGATTATTCGAAGTTGGCTCCCGCCAAAACCGCAACGGTTGCGCTCGGTGCGGTCGCTGCGACGGTTCCCGTGATCGATGGTCCCTGCACTCCGGTGGCCAACGCCTTCATCGATGTCCCGGTGACCGGCAACTATCTGGTTCACGTGGGTTTTGGCGAGAGCACCCATGCGCTCGCGCTGGTGGATGGCAAGGAAGCCTATCGCAAGGATCCTGGCGGCAAACCGGTGCTCGCCAAAGTCACTCTCGAAGCCGGAAAACGCCACCCGCTTCAAATCACCTGGTTCAAGGGCGGTTCTGCGGCGCTGTGGTTGGAACAAGTCGATCTCGTCGGCAAGGGCGACCTCCTCATCCTGACCAAGAAGGACAAGAAGTTTCCTTACCTCATCGATGATGCTGGCAACTGGACCGTTCGCAACGACGTGTATTTCCAGGAGGCCCGCCTTGTTGAAGGCGGCAAGGGCGCTCCGATGAGCGCGGAGTCGAACAAAAAATGCCTTCCCAAGTGCAATTCCATCGGCCCCGAAGTCGGTTTCGGATACGTCATGGGAACCTTTCATGATGAACAGGTGCTGTTGATTAAGACGTCCCAAGGCAACCGCTCGCTACAGCACGACTTCCGTCCGCCATCCAGCGGCAAGGTTTCCGAAAGCGAATACGAAGGCTATGAATACCGCGCCATGATCAAGGGCGTGCATGAAACCCTCGCCAACATCGACAAGGTGGTCCCCGGCTACAAGGGCCAGGGCTACGAGGTCGTCGGCTTCGGCTGGTTCCAAGGCCACAAGGACAGCGGCTCCACCAAGGAGGCTTATGAAAAATGTCTCGTCGATCTGATCCAGGACCTGCGCAAGGAGTTCAAAGCTCCGAAGATGAAGGCCGTCGTCGCCACCGTCGGCTTCCACGGCTACCGCCTGATGAGCGGACCATGGAAAGGCGTGTGGGAAGCGCAGATGGCAGTGGGCGATCCGAAGCAGCATCCTGAATTCGCTGGATCAGTGGCTTCGGTGGACACCCGGGATTTCTGGCGCGAAATCAATGAGTCGCCACGCAGTCAAGACTACCACTACCACCGCAACCCGGAAACCTACCTGCTGGTGGGTGAAGCGATGGCTCGGGCAATGGTCCGCCTGCTGGGCGGCGAGGCCGAGGAGATTCCCAAATCGGATCGCGAGGCCAAGACGATGGCCGCGATGGCCGCGGAGGCGGCAAAGCCGATTCCGACCCAGGAGCAGATCGCGGCATCCCAAGCCGCCGTGAAACCGATGATCATTGACGGCCTGCTGGCAGCATTCGTGGCCGATCCACGCAACCAACCTGTCTTGCAAGGGCTTCTCAAGCAAGCCCAGCCGAAGCCAGCCAAAATGCCCGAGTATCTGGACGATGCGATTGACGAAGCGGTCGCGTTTCTGAAGGCGTCCGGAATTCACGACTACGATTGGAAGCCGGTCTTGGCGGACATGAAGACCGCGACTTGGGACTATTCCGGTTTTGATCTTCCTAACAGCCCATACAAAATCAAATCCACTGCGGTTCCTGTCAACGGGGGGCAAGAAGTTACAGACACCGAGGGAGCTGCCGCTTCAAAGCCCAAGGCGGCCAAACCCGCTCCATTTGAAATCACCCTGCCCGCAGGCATGGACAACTGGTTCGCCCCTGCGTTCGATGCGAAGAAGGCCGGTTGGAAAAGCGGGCAGGCACCATTTGGCATGAAGTTGGCGGAAACGGTTCCGGAAGCCGACGCGTGGATTTCCAAATACCCGCCGTATCCGCCGAAGCGTCCCATGCCGGCCACGGTCATCGGCAACGATGTGGTGCTGATGCGGGGGGCATTCGAGCTTCCGCCGCTCAAGGAAGGCCATCGCTATCGGATCCGGCTGGATGGAAGTATTCACGAAAATTCCGGCGAGGGCTACGCCCTTTATCTCAATGGCAAGCTGCTCAACGAAGCGAAAAACGGAGTCTATGCATGGCGCAAACAGGGACTGCGTGGCAGCCATGTCTGGCAGGAAAACCTTGATGACTTCAAAGGTGGCAAGGTGACCATCGCCGTGGCCAATTTCCCAATGAGCAACTACGACCCGGAATACTACATCCCGGCAATCGGGCCCCTAAGCGTGTGGGTGGAAGAGCAGAAACTCCCGCCGGCCACGCCGTGAACAAGTGCTTTTCATTTGAGTAATATTGGGGGCCTTTCGTTCACTTTTCTGTTTGCTAAGCAAACCTTCCTCAATGTGGGGACTCTGCTCGCTCGATGCGAGGTATCCCTTGCGAGTTGCCCCGGAAACTGCGATTCATCCCCCATCGTCTCTCTGTCATGGATCCCGCCGAATTCCGCATGAAAACCCGCTTCGTCGTGAAGTTGGGCCGGGCCCTGCATGAATGCGGAACCACCAGCCAGCGCATCGAGCGGCATCTTATGAACGTCACGCGCATGCTCGGGCTCAACGGCAGTTTCCTGATTAGCCCGACGACCTTCACTTGCGCGTTCTGGGAGGAGGACGAGCTCGATCAATTCATCCACATCGAGCGCGTCGAACCGGCGGAAAACAACCTCGGCCGGCTCTGGGAAATCGATCGACTGGTGGAAAGCATCGCCGACAAACGCATCAGTTTCAGCGAAGGGATCGAACGACTGGAACAGGTCACCACCTCCCCATGGAACTACTCGCCCCGTGTCAACGCGTTTTCCTGGGCGCTCATTGGTGGTTCGTTCGCCGCGCTACTTTCCTCAAACGCCCAAGACTGCCTTGCCGCCACGGCGCTTTCGTTGATTCTTTTTTTCATCACCGAGCTGGGGTCCCGTCACGTGAGTTGGAAGCCTGTGGTCACCATCCTCGCACCCTTCGTTTCCGGCATTCTCGCCAGCGGCGTGGCGGCGCTTGGCGGTGGCATCAACGTGCCCTTCGTCATCCTCTCGTCGATCATCATCTTCATCCCCGGCCTCGCCTTAACCATCGCTCTGACGGAAATCTCCGCCGGCCAGTTGATCTCCGGCAGCTCGCGGTTGGTGGATGCCGCGATGTTGTTGGTCAAACTGTTCTTCGGCGCGATCAGCGGAATCGCCGTCGCGGATTTCCTCTTCCACGGGCATGACCTCGGCGGCGCATCACTGGCCCAGCTGCCGGAATGGAAAACCTGGCCTGCGCTGGCGGGGCTTTCGTTAGGCCTTGGCATCGCCTTCAATATTCCGCAGCGCAAGATAGCGTGGGGACTTCTATCAGCCGCCATAGCCTTCGGTGCCGCCAGCGCCGGCCAGGCGTGGTTCGGCATGTATGCCGGAATGTTCATCGGCGCTCTGGCAGTCGGTCTGTTCAGCAACCTCTACTCCCGGATCACCCGTGGCCCCGGCTCTATCCTGATGACGCAGGGCATCGTGCTGCTCGTCCCGGGCAGCAAGACCTACATGATTCTCAACCACTGGGTGTCAGGACAGAATATCCTTCCCGGCGCAAGCGGCGGCAACCAGTCCCTGATGGTCTTCATCTCGCTTGTTGCCGGACTCTTGTTCTCCAACGCCCTGCTGCCAACGCAGAAAAGCATCTAACATTGCCCTCTTTTTTCCCGCCTCCGGTCCGACCACCGGCTTCCTCAACGGCCTGCACCCCAAAAGCAATTTCCTAGCATTAGCGACGGGATGCGCTACACAGCGCCCATGCAAGATTTGACCCGCGACCACGGACCCCAACCTTTTGACGAACAAATGACCCGCTGGGGATTGTCGAACCACGAGTTGGTGGATGTCTCCGAGGAGCAATTGAATCACAAACAAGTGCAAAAAGCGCGCAAAGGTCGGCAGTTGACGCTGCACCTGATGCAAAAGCTCACCCGCGCCTTCAATGCTGCGGTCGTTTCCCGTCTGCCCAAAGCCGAACGCGTAAATTTTGTCCCCTATCTCCACAAGCAGCTGTTCAATTACGCGAAGGGATACGACGCCGCGCGGATCGATCCCAACGAAGCCTTGCTGCCGAAGTGAGAGCGCCGCCATGGACGATCGTCGGCCAGGGCCTCGCCGGGACTTGCCTTGCGTGGGAATTTTGGAAACGCGGAGAACCATTTGCATTGATCGACCGCGAGCATGGCGGCTCTTCGCGGGTGGCGGCCGGACTTATCAATCCGATCACCGGCAAAAATTTCGAGCCGAGCGTAAACATCGGCGCGTTCCTTCCGGAAGCGCTGGAATTCTATGCCACGATCGAGCAGAGCCTCGGCACCCCCCTCTGGCATCCTCTCCCAGTGCTGCGATTGGCGGATACCGAAAAAGAATGGAGCCGGATGCTTTCCAAACTCACCCGGCCGGATGTCACGCCATGGCTGGCCCGTGACGGCACGCCAATTGCCGTCGACGGATGGATCGGCGCGATCGAGCTCAGCGGCGGAGGACGCCTCGATACGCGCGCGTTTATCGATGGTTCGCGCGAGTTTTTTCAACAACGCGGACTCTATCAAACTGCGGATATCCGCATGGATGCTTTGGGGTCCGGGCGGATTTGGTGCGAAGGTGCGGTCGGCTTGATGCTCGGTCGATACGGACCTCACCGCTGCGCGAAAGGCGAAATACTCACACTCAAAGCCGCAGGCTGGGACGAGACCCACATCCGCATCGGCGCGGGTGGTTGGCTGGTGCCACTTGGCGGCGGATTGTTTAAAGTCGGCTCAACCTACGAATGGAACCAGCTCGACGAAACCCCCACCGCTGCCGGCCGAGCACGCGTTCATGAAATCGCCGTGCGCCTTGGCGGCGGAGACTTTGAAGAAATCGCCCATGAAGCCGGCATCCGGCCGATTCTACGCCGCAGCGAACCCCTCATCGGACCGCTCGCCGGAGGCGATTGGATGTTCAACGGCCTCGGCTCCAAAGGCAGCCTCTACGCCCCCGGAGTCGCCCGACGTCTGGCTGAATGGCTCATCGACGGCCAAGCACCCGAGCCAGAACTCGATTTTGGCAATTTCCGGCTTTCCCCTCCGTAAGCTTGCCAATCACCCATATCATTCGAAGCATCTCACGGATTGCTATTTGTTGGCTCTTGCTGCGAAACGGGGAGGGGAATTTGCGACCTTCGACCGTCGTATCGATTCATCCTGGGTTGCGGGTGGAACAGCGGCTTTAGTGATATTGCAAACCTGATCGCTGAGGCCTTTCTGGATTTTTTTACCGCGTCGCGATGACCTCGACGGTGAAGCCTTTGAGGTAGCCGGTTTCGGGGAGGGTGATGAGGACCGGGTGGTCGGCGCGTTGGCTGTGTTCTCCGATGAGGCGGAGGGATTTTTTGGCGTCTACTGAGGCCTCTGCGAGGTTATCGAGGAAGAGTTCGCGGCTGGCGTGATGGGGGCAGCAGAAGGTGGAAAGGATGCCGCCTTTATCGAGCAGTTTGAGCGAGCGCAGGTGGATTTCCTTGTAGCCGCGCATGGCGTCCATGAGCGTCTTTTTGTTGCGGGTGAAACTCGGGGGATCGAGGATAATGAGATCGTATTCGGGTTTCGCGTGTTTGAGGAAATCGAAGACGTTGTGCTCGAGGACTTCGATGTCGAGGCCGTTGAGTTTCGCGTTGTGGCGGGCGGCTTCGCAGGCGGTGGCGGAGACATCCACGGCGGTGACGTGGGCGGCGCCGGCTTTGGCACAGGCGAGGGCGAATCCACCTTGGTTGGTAAAGCAATCGAGCACTCGCTTGCCTTTGGC
>CAYRLT010000117.1:0-5638 GCA_964425095.1 uncultured Luteolibacter sp. | reverse complement strand
GTGATTCTGGATGAAATCCAGCGCATGCCGGAACTGTTCCCAGTGCTGCGGGTGCTGGCGGATCGACCGGAAATTCCGGCCAGATTTCTGATTTTAGGCAGCGCCTCGTTGGAACTGGTGAAAGGGGCGAGCGAATCACTGGCGGGGCGGATCTCCTTCGTGGATGTGACCGGGTTCACACTTGAGGAAACAGGCGCGGAGTATCTGCGGAAACGCTGGTGGCGCGGCGGTTTCCCCCGTGCGTTTCTGGCCAGGAACGATCAAGCCGCGAGCCAATGGCACGAGGACTTTTTCCGCACTTTTCTAGAACAGGACATTCCGCAGCTTGGCCTCCGCGTTGCCGCATCCACCTTGCGGAGATTCTGGACGATGCTGGCCCACTACCACGGGCAAATCTGGAATGCGGCGGAATTGGCCCGCGCTCTCGGCAGCAGCGAGCCTGCGGCCCGCCGTTATCTGGACATTCTCACGGGAACCTACATGGTCCGGCAGTTGCCGCCGTGGTTCGAGAATCTGAAAAAACGGCAGGTCAAGGCCCCGAAAATCTATATTCGGGATTCCGGCGTCTGCCATGCCTTGCTGGGATTGAAAGAGATGGCCGCGCTGGAGGCCCATCCCAAGCTGGGTGCCTCTTGGGAAGGATTCGCACTGGAACAAATCCTCTCGGTCACGGGGGATATGAATGCGTATTTTTGGGCCACCCATTCCGGCGCGGAACTGGATCTGTTGTTATTCCACCAAGGCAAGAGACTCGGCTTCGAATTCAAATACTCGGAAAAGCCGTCCACGACCAAGTCCATGCAGGTTGCGCTCACCGATCTTGGTTTGGATCATTTGCATGTGGTTTATCCCGGCAAACATCGCATCTCTCTCACAGAATCCATTACAGCAAGCCCATTGCCTGACTTGCTGCAGACTCTTTCCCGGGTATAAGCCGCCATCAAGGGATCATGCGCGACCCCTGAAATCCCGATTTGCCCGGCACATGCCCGGCATGAATTGCTTTTGCCGTGGTGGCGGGATTTGGCTTTGCCTCCGCCCGCCGCTTGGCCGAAGCTACCGCCCACTTCATGAGCAATCCCTTCCGCGAAGACCTTGTCGCCCGTTCGATGGCGGAGCCCTGCACCGTCGTGATCTTCGGAGCCACAGGCGACCTCACGCACCGCAAGCTGATCCCCGCTTTGTATAACCTGGCGGTGGATGGTGAATTGCCGACGGGCGTTCATATCATCGGTTTCGCACGACGCGAAAAATCCGACGCCGAGTTCCGGGCCGGTTTGGCCGAGATCAACCGCAAGGTGTCCCGTTCCGGTCATGACGCATGCGTTTGGAATCCCTTCATCGAGACCGTGAGTTATCATCAATCCGAATTCACGGATGAAGCGGGATATCGCAGGCTCGCTGAAAAACTCGATGCCATCGATACCGCACGCGGCGGCAAGGGCAACCGTTTGTTTTACATCGCGTCCGCACCCGAGTTCTTCGATGAAATTCTCATCAACCTCAAGAACGCCGGCCTCAGTCAAGCAGCAGATGGCTGCTGGGCCCGGGTGATCGTAGAGAAACCCTTCGGCACCGACCTCGCCACCGCGCGCCATCTCAATGAAGTGGTCAACTCCACTTTCCAAGAGCGCGACACCTATCGGATCGACCATTACCTCGGCAAGGAAACCGCACAGAATCTGATGGTCCTGCGTTTCGCCAACGCCATTTTCGAGCCGCTCTGGAATAGCAAATACATCAGCCACGTGCAAATCACCTGTGCGGAAAACCTCGGCATGGAAGGTGGCCGCGGCGGATATTACGACACCGCCGGCGCCCTCCGCGACATGGTGCAAAACCACTTATTGCAACTCCTCAGCCTCGTCGCCATGGAACCGCCCACCGATCTAACGGCCGATGGCGTGCGCGATGAAAAAGTCAAAGTCATTCGCTCGCTGCGCCAGTGGGACACGCCGGAAAAAGTCGCCGCCAATGTCGTGCGCGCCCAATACATCGCCGGCCACGTCGATGGCAACCCGGTCCCCGGCTATCGTGAGGAAGATCGCGTGAATCCCGAATCCGACACCGAGGCCTATGTGGCCGTTCGATTGTTGATCGACACGTGGCGGTGGAGCGGCGTGCCGTTTTACATCCGCATGGGCAAACGCCTGCCCAAGAAATCCACCGAGATTTCCATCCACTTCAAAGACGCGCCCTGCGTGCTTTTCAACACCCCGTGCAGCGGCATTCCCGGCGGCAACGTGCTCGTCATCCGCATCCAACCGGACGAGGGAATCTCGTTGCGCATGGTTTCAAAAATCCCCGGTAACAGCCTTCGCCTCGAACCGGTGAAAATGGATTTCCATTACGCCACGAGCTTCGGGAAAATCAGCCCGGAAGCCTACGAGCGATTACTGTTAGATGCGATCGCCGGAGATGCCACCCTCTTCGCCCGCCGCGATGAAGTGGAAGAAGCATGGAAGTTTATCGATCACATCGAGCACGCTTGGCACCAGTCCAAGACACCGCCGCCGATGACCGAATTCGTCGCCGGCTCATGGGGACCCAAGGAAGCCGACGAGCTTCTCATGCAGGACGGCAATCAGTGGCGGCGGCTATAATTCCACGAATGATCATGGGATTGCGGTAAACACCAGAATGGACGCATCTAAGAGGCTGTCTTAATATTACCGAAGACAGGCTCTATATTTTCTTAGCCGCAAAAAGTCGCAAAAGGGCGCAAAATCCCGATTGGGTATTTAAATCCGCACGCCGGAGGGTCATTTCGAGTGGCGATGCTTGGCAGTTTGCAACAAACCGAGAATCACCGACTTCAGGATTTTTCATTTTGCGTATTTTTGCGCCTTTTTGCGGCTGAAAAAATCATCGCCTGAATTTGATGCGTCGGCCCTGCGGTAAACGCCCTTGGTTTTCAGCCGACGCCGCCATAGCGTCCGCCATGCAGACCCAACGCCGCTTCGAGGAACTCGACTATCAAAAGACACCTCTCGGCGAACTCATACTTCGCCGGCGCATTCTCCCATCGCTCGATAACATCGAGGTGTATGAAATCATTCTGGGCGATGCATTTTTGATGACCAGCTTGTTCACTGAGGTCGAGCAGGCGCTGTCACGCCTCGGCATGGCTGCCGCTGAATCGGCCTTTCCGGGCGAAAAACTGGATGTGGTGGTGGGCGGCTTGGGATTGGGATACACTGCGCGGGCGGCGCTGGAATTTACCGCGCTGCGCTCGTTGATCGTCGTGGATTTTCTGGAGGCGGTGATCGGTTGGCACCAGCGCGGTCTCGTGCCTCTCGGGGCGGGGCTGACGGCGGACCCTCGTTGCCAGTTCGTCCACGGAGATTTTTTCAAACTCGCCCTCGCGGTTGGGGATGAGCCAAGCTTCGATCCGCTTGATTCCGGCCGACTCTATCATGCCGTGCTGCTGGACATCGATCACTCACCCGCCAACTTTCTCCATGCGGGAAACTCCGAGTTCTACACGCCGGACGGCCTCCGCCGTTTGATCGGCCATCTGCATCCCGGCGGCATCTTCGCGCTGTGGTCCGATGCTCCACCTGATCCCGATTTCATCGCATCACTCAACGCCGTCTTCACCACCTGCGAGGCGCACGTCGTGAGTTTCCACAATCCCCATCAGGACCGGGACTCAGCCAGCACAGTCTATGTGGCGATTTCCTGATAAAAACAGCAGAACCAGTCAGACCCGTCCGCCAAATGATGGATCGCTCCCCATCCGGTGAATTCCCATTCGCCACTGAACCGAGCATCAAAGTTTCACCCTGCTCAGCCGCAGTGCGTTGGTGATCACCGACACAGAGCTCAAACTCATCGCGGCTCCGGCGATGATCGGGCTGAGCAGCAGGCCGAAAAACGGATAGAGCACGCCTGCGGCAATAGGAATGCCGAGCGCGTTGTAGAAAAAGGCGAAAACGAGGTTTTGACGGATGTTGCGCATCGTTGCGCGACTGAGGCGAATGGCCTGGGCAATGCCACGCAGATCGCCTTTTACAAGGGTGATGCCAGCGCTTTGCATGGCAACATCGGTGCCGGTGCCCATGGCGATGCCGACTTCGGCCTCGCTGAGCGCGGGCGCGTCATTGATGCCATCACCAGCCATAGCGACGCGTTTACCATCAGCCCGCAGCTTTTTCACATGAGCGACTTTACCGGCGGGTTCAATCTCGGCTTCCACCGAATCGAGGCCGAGTTGTTTGGCCACTGCGGCTGCGGTGCGGCGGTTGTCGCCGGTGAGCATGACGAGCTTCAAGCCAAGCGCGTGTAGGTCTTTGATGGCCTCGGCAGTGGTGGCCTTGATCGGATCAGCGACTGCTAGAATCCCCGCCGCCTTGCCATCGATGGCGACAAACATCGCGGTCTTGCCATCTTCCTGGAGTTTCACAGCGGATGTTTCCAGCGGTTCCAAATCGGTGATCTTTTCACCTCGCAGAAAATCCGGTTTTCCCACCATCACCACGCGCTCGCCGACGGTGCCGATCACTCCGCCAGCGGTCACCGAGCGAAAGTCTTTCACCGGTTCAAGAGCGACGCCCTGGTCCTTCGCTCCCAGCACAATCGCCGCTGCAAGCGGATGCTCACTGCCCTGTTCCAGAGAGGCGGCAAGCATCAGGAAATCCTTCGCGTCGAACCCTTCGTCGGGCATAACATCGATCAACTTGGGTTTGCCTTCAGTGAGTGTGCCCGTCTTGTCCACGACCAGAGTGTCAACTTTTTCCAAACGTTCGAGTGCTTCGGCGTTTTTGATAAGCACACCGAGTTGTGCCCCGCGTCCGACGCCGACCATGATGGACATCGGCATGGCCAGGCCAAGGGCGCACGGGCAGGCGATGATGAGAACAGCGACCGCATTGACGATGGCATGAGCAAGTCTGGGTTCCGACCCCAGCCACATCCAGATCACAAATGTGAGCACCGAAACAGCCAGCACCACCGGCACGAAGATGCCCGCGACTTTGTCGGCCAAGCCTTGGATCGGAGCACGGCTGCGCTGGGCTTCAGCCACCATCGTGACGATCTGACCCAGCAGGGTATCGCTCCCGACGCGCTCGGCTTTCATCACAAAACCACCAGTGCCATTCACCGTGCCGCCCGTGACCTTGTCGCCAACGGCCTTTTCGACCGGGAGCGGTTCGCCGGTCAGCATGGACTCCTCCACGCTGGAATGGCCCTCAATCAATTCGCCATCCACCGGGACTTTGTCACCTGGAACCACCCGCAAATGATCGCCGACCTTCACCTGGTCCAGCGGAACTTCCTTGTCGCCTCCCTCCGCGATGAGACGTGCGGTGGGCGGAGCCAGATTGAGCAAAGCCTTGATCGCGCTGCCAGTCCGGCTGCGGGCGCGGAGTTCTAGCACTTGGCCTAACAATACCAAGACGACAATCACCGCAGCAGCTTCGAAGTAGATCGCCACCTTTCCATCATGTCGCATGGTGTGCGGGAAAACATCAGGCAGCAGCATGGCGACCGAACTGAACAATAAAGGGTGCTGCGAATGGGTGAGCGATAGCGAACCCATTCGGCTGCGCCCTTAGTTGAACAAGCCCGGAGCGACGTGTGACGTGCTCTTATGCGTTTTGTGTTTGCGGCTTATCTAGCAGGATCGACTGCTGCT
>CAYRLT010000116.1:0-5656 GCA_964425095.1 uncultured Luteolibacter sp. | reverse complement strand
CTGAGCTCGGGAGTGAGCAGCATTTTCGAGCCGTCGAGGTGGTTGTTGAAACGCACGCCCTCCTCGGTGATTTTGCGGAGTTTAGCGAGCGACCAGACTTGGAATCCGCCGGAATCGGTGAGGAATGGTTTTTGCCAGGTGGTGAAGCCGTGCAATCCGCCGAGATCACGGATGATTTGGTGGCCGGGACGCAGCCAAAGGTGGTAGGTGTTGCCGAGAATAATTTGCGCGCCCAGCAGGTCGAGCTCGGCGGGATGCAAGGTTTTGACCGACCCTTGGGTGCCCACTGGCATAAAGATCGGGGTTTCCACGGTGCCATGCGGTAAAACCAAACGGCCAGTGCGGGCGGATGATGAGGGATCGGTGGAAAGCAGGGAAAATGACACGGGAAAGCGAGCGAGATAATGGAGAATCCGCAGCTGGCCAAGCCTAAACGCGTGTAACTGTCGGGTGCAAACTTGACAGAAAGTTGGAAAGCTGGAAAGTTTGCTCCATGAAAACGACCTTGGATTTGCCTGCCGATCTCATCCGTGAAATGAAACTGCGAGCCGCACATGAGGGCCGGAAACTTCGGGATGTGGCGACGGAGATTTTCCGCCGCGGCCTGTCGCTGCCCGGCCCGCAAAGCGCAGCGCCCCGGCATCGGGTGAAACTGCCATTGATCGAGTGCCATGTGGCGGCTAAGGAATTGACGGCGGACCAAGTGGCGGAAGTGCTATTGAAACAAGAAATGGAATGGAGTCATGAAGCTGCCGGACGTTAATATCTGGCTAGCGCTGACGCTTTCCGGGCACTCGCAGCACCCAGCTGCACGGAATTGGCTGGATGGGCAAGAAGCTCTTACCAGCATCTTTTTCTGCCGGGCGACGCAACAGGGATTGGTCCGGCTCCTGACAACCGCGGAAGTGCTGGCCGGTTACGGCATTCCTCCGCTCACCAACCGCGAGGCATGGGCGGTGGTGGAGAGTTTCATGGCGGATGAGCGGATCGCTTTCGCCAACGAACCAGCCGGCGTGGAAGAAGCTTGGAAAGCCCTGGCCCTCCGCGACACGAATTCGCCCAAGCTCTGGATGGACGCCTGGCTGGCCGCGTTTGCCTTGTGTTCCGGATTTCAAATGATCACCACCGACAAGGCGTTTTCCCAGTTCAAGGGACTGGAACTGCTGGTGGTGAAATCGAAAAAGCCATGAACTCTAAACCGGAAATCCCGTGGTTCGCTGGTGCTTCGCGGGCGAAGCGCTGGCTTGTCGGGGTTTCTGGTGGGGCGGATTCGGTGGCAATGTTGCACTTGCTGGTGGGCGCGGGTTTCCGTGATCTGATCGTTTGCCATCTCGATCACCAACTGCGGGGCAGGGCATCCACGGAAGACGCGCGTTTTGTCCGACGGCTTGCGGAAAAGCTCGGACTGCCATGCGAATGCGGGCGGATCGATGTGCGGGAGCGGATGAAAGCGCAAGCGGAGTCGCTGGAGACTGCCGCCCGCCATGCCCGTCATGAGTTTTTTGCGCAATGCGCTGAAAATCACGGCTGCAACCGGGTTCTTTTGGCCCACCATGCCGATGATCAGGCGGAGACGGTGTTGTGGAATTTGTTGCGTGGATCACACGGGATGAAAGGCATGCGCGAGGAACAAACGATGACGATCGATGGGGTGAAGTTGCAGATTTTTCGGCCATTGTTAGGGCTGCGGCATGCGGAATTGGTCGCATGGTTGGAAGCGCGTGGCTTGCGGTGGCGCGAGGACGCGAGCAACTCTGAGCCGGTGGCGATTCGGAATCGTTTACGAAACGAGGTTTTTCCATTACTCGCGGAAATTTCCGGTCGGGATGCTGTGCCAGCTTTCGTTCGTGGAGCAGCGGATGCCGCATTGCGCGAGGATCTCGAATCCGAGGCTTTGGCGCGCGCGAATGTGTTGGACCCTCAAGGACGAATCCATCTTCCGGCTTTGCGGAAACTTGCACCCGATCTCCAACGCGCCGCCTTGCGGAAATTTCTCATCGAGCATGGAGTGGCGTCGATCGACCGTGCATTGCTTGAGCGCGCGCTTGGGCTGTTGGATGTCGGACAAGCCGCCGTGATCAATTTGCCTGGAGGCGGACAATTGAGGCGTCGCGAGGGTCGGTTGTGGATCGATGGGTGAAGGGTGGGGGTGTTTGATGAAAAGAAGAACGGACTGAAGTCCTGGACTACTTTCCGGGAAAAGCGTGCTTTCCCTTCTGCCATCTTCCCGTTTAATTCGCTTTTACATGACCGCAGCATCCCGACGCACCAGCGGCTCGACCGCGATGGACGATTATCTTGAGCAGATTCTTCATCTGATCGAGGCCAAGGGTTATGCGCGCGCCGTAGATATTTCCAAAAACCTCGGGATTTCCCAAGCGAGCGTCACCAATATGCTTCAACGGCTGGATGCCGAGGGTCTCGTCAAACACGAGAAATACCGCGGCACCATCCTCACTGAGGAGGGACATCGCATCGCCCGCGCCATCATTGAACGGCATGAGACGCTCACCCGCTTCCTGCGGCTCTTCGATATCGACGAGGAAACCATTTACCGCGATGTCGAGGGCATGGAACACCATGTTTCCCGGCCCACTCTCAATGTGATCCGCACCGTGGCCGATGCCTTGGAGGCCGATCCCGCGCTGCTTGAAAAGGTGCGGAAGCGCAGTGTTTGAGGTATACTCATCCCGGAGTTGGTGTTTACGGATTCTCCATTCTTTCACCTTGCGAATTAGCCTAGGCTAATTTAATTACCCGCAGCCAAGTCATGAAACTTTTCGAGAAATCATCACCCGGAACCCTTCGGGTCCGGCTTGAGGATGCGCTGAAGCACCTGCTAGATTGCGACGAATCCGGGCGTGGCGCTACGGTCGATAGTCTGGCTGGAGCATTGT
Source organism: uncultured Luteolibacter sp. (assembly GCA_964425095.1). Lineage (GTDB taxonomy): Bacteria > Verrucomicrobiota > Verrucomicrobiia > Verrucomicrobiales > Akkermansiaceae > Luteolibacter. Next base: position 2,759 of record CAYRLT010000116.1, on the reverse strand, counting down.
GCCGCCCGCGTGGGGAGGCTGCGGAAATTCTTGGCCAACTCCGCGGACGTGGTCTGGCAACGGCGACCGGTGACGCCCATCACCTCACTGAAGACGGTCGCATGTATGCCCTGCAAGTGGTGCGCACGCATCGGCTTTATGAAACTTGGCTGGCCCGCGAAACGAGCACTCCAGCCGTGGATTGGCACCGCGAGGCGCATAAGGCAGAGCATCATTTAAAAGCGGCGGAGGTCGATGCGTTGGCCGATCGCCTCAACAACCCGCGTTTCGATCCCCACGGCGATCCGATTCCCACCCGCGAAGGTCTTCTGCCGAGGCGCGCGCTCGCTGCGCTGGCCTCATGGCCGGACGGTCACGCCGCGCGGATCGAGCACATCGAGGACGAGCCTGAGTCGCTTTTCCGTCAAGCCGAAGCACTGGGATTTTCTCCGGGCACGCGGCTCGACGAATCACGGCATCTGGAGGATGGCTCGATCGAATGCCTCGTCGAGGGACGGCGCGTCATCATTCCCGCAGCGGTGGCCACTTTGATTCAGGTCACGGGTCTAGCCGACGACGATGACGACTTGCCCCCAGGGTTGGGACGCCTGTCCGACTTGCCGGTGGGTGGTGAGGCGGTTGTGCATGCGCTGGCACCATCTTGCACCGGACGCGAGCGCAGTCGATTGTTAGATCTTGGTGTGGTGCCCGGCACGTTGATCCGTTGTGAGTTCGCCAGTCCATTTGGCACGCCACGGAGTTATGATATCCGCGGCGCGCTCATCGCCCTGCGCGATCACCAGGCGGAGCGCATCCTGATCCATCAACCCGTGGCTAAATCACCCGCATGAGCACACCCGATCTCCACGAACCCGGCGAGGCTTGCGTGGCCTGCCCGTCCCGTTTCAGCCAACTCCGCAAACTCGGACTGCGCATCGAGGAAAGCGATTATGTGGTCGCCCTTGCAGGAAATCCCAACACTGGAAAAACCACGGTATTTAACGCATTGACGGGCTTGCGCATGCACACCGGCAACTGGCCTGGAAAAACCATCAGCCGCGCGGAAGGTGGATTTTCCTATGAAAGCAAGCGATTCAAACTGGTCGATCTGCCGGGCACTTACTCACTTCTATCCGCTTCGCCTGACGAGGAAGTTGCGCGCACATTTCTGCTCTTTGGTCAGCCCGACGTGACGGTGATCGTGGTGGATGCCACCTGCATGGAGCGCAATCTCAACCTCGTTTTGCAAGTGCTGCAAATCACCCGCCGCGCGGTGCTTTGTTTGAACCTGATGGATGAGGCCAGAGCCAATGGCATCGAAATCGATACACGCAATCTGGCCCGCGATCTCGGCATCCCGGTCGTTCCCTGCGCTGCTCGCTCGGGGCAAGGCATTCCCGAGTTGATCCGGGAAATTTCTCTCATGGCAATCCGCAGCGATGCGCCTTCGCCGCGCCGACTGCCGCTGGAGATTCCAGGGCTGCGCCTTGCGCTCGACCGTGTGGAGGCGGATCTGCAGGAAACCTTCCCTCGCTTGCCACAGCCGCGCTGGGTCGCGCTTCGTTTGTTAGAAGGCGACCGCGAAATCATGCAAGCCGTGCGCTCCGGCGATATCGGCGCGCTGGCCGAACCTGTGGGCGCACAACTTACCTCATGATGAAATCTCCTGAAGATGTGCTCAAACAAGCCGCAGAACTGCGTTGGCAGTTGCCGCAGAACCTGCATGACCGCATCGCGGAGTCGATCCATGGCGAGGCCGCGCGCATCGCCGGGCGCAGCGTCACTCGCAACGCGGGCAACCGGCGCTTGGCGTGGCAGCAACGGCTTGATCGTGTCCTAACCAATCCATGGACGGCGTTTCCCATCATGGTGGCGGTGCTGGGAGCCATTCTCTGGCTGACAATTGTCGGCGCCAATGTGCCGTCCAGTATGTTGGCCACACTGCTCGTGGATCAAGGGCACTCGCTTCTTACCGAATGGTTTGTGGCAGCCGGTGCTCCGGCCTGGGTGAAAGGTCTCTTGATCGATGGTATGTATCTGGCCACAGCCTGGGTGATCGCCGTGATGCTGCCGCCGATGGCGATTTTCTTCCCATGCTTCACATTGTTAGAAGACTTCGGATTTCTGCCGCGCGTGGCTTTCAATCTCGACCGGATTTTCCAAAAAGCCGGAGCTCACGGCAAGCAGGCGTTGACCATGGCGATGGGCCTCGGTTGCAATGCTGCCGGCGTGGTGGCGACGCGGATCATCGATTCGCCGCGCGAGCGACTGATCGCGATCATCACCAACAACTTCTCGCTTTGCAATGGCCGCTGGCCGACGCAGATTCTGATGGCGTCCGTGTTCATCGGTAGCCTTGCGCCCAAGGGGTGGGGTGGATCGATCGCCGCGCTCTCGGTGCTCGTTGTCGCGTTGCTGGGCTTTGGTTTCGCGCTGCTCACCTCATGGTTGCTGGCGCGCACGGTGCTGCGCGGCGAAGCCACGTCATTCAGCTTGGAGCTTCCGCCTTATCGTCCACCGAATTTCTGGAAAACCCTCTACACCTCGCTGATCGACCGCACGCTGATCGTGCTTTGGCGCGCTGTAGTCTTCGCTCTGCCAGCCGGTGCTGTCATCTGGCTCTGCGCGAACATTCCGGTGGGTGATGCTAGTTTCGCCGCATGGTTCGTCCAGCTCACCGATCCGCTGGCATGGACGATGGGCCTCACCGGCGTGATTCTGCTGGCCTACATCGTGGCCATTCCCGCCAACGAGATCGTGGTGCCCACGATTTTGATGCT
>CAYRLT010000115.1:0-23597 GCA_964425095.1 uncultured Luteolibacter sp. | reverse complement strand
CTTCAACGAGCACATCCAACCGGTGCTTTCCGAGTATTGTTACCATTGCCATGGACCGGACTCCGGCACCCGTGAGCCAAAGGACGCGCCACTGCGCCTCGACCGCATGGAAGACGCATTCGTCCTGCGCGACGATGGCCGCCCAGTCATCATCAAGGGAAATCCGCTGGAATCGCGGCTGATGAAACACATCATGTCCGCCGATCCGGACATGATCATGCCTCCGCCGAAGAGCCACAAAACGATGGGCCCCGCCGAGATCGCGCTCATCGGGCGCTGGATTGAGCAAGGAGCGGAATACGAACCTCACTGGGCCTTCGCGCCAATCCGGAAACCCGAGCTTCCCGCCGCGGGCGAAAGCTGGGCGGCGAATCCGATCGATCGTTTCATCGCGGAGAAACACGATGCCTCCAGCCTGAAACCGAACCCCCCGGAAGATCCGCGCCGTTTCCACCGTCGTCTGACATTCGATCTCACTGGCCTACCGCCCTTGCCCGAAGAGACCGATGCATTTGTCAAAGCTCACGAAAGCGGCGCGCAAGCCGCCATCGAGGCCGAGGCCGCCCGCCTGCTCGCCACCACGGCCAGCGCTGAACATTTTGCCCGTCACTGGCTGGACGCCGCGCGCTACGCGGACACCCACGGCATCCACATCGATAACTACCGCGCCATTTGGCCATACCGCGATTGGGTGGTGCGCGCGTTCGAGGCGAACATGCCATGGGACCAATTCACCACCGACCAAATCGCTGGCGACATGATGCCTGACCGCACGCTCGACCAACTCGTAGCCACCGGATTTTCCCGCTGCCTCGCCACCACTGGCGAGGGCGGCGCCATCGGCGAGGAATACGATGCGATCTACGCGACGGACCGCGTGGAAACCGTCTCCGCCATCTGGCTCGGCCTGACCACCGGTTGCGCCGCCTGCCATGACCACAAGTTCGACCCGGTTTCCACCAAGGAATTCTACTCGCTCACCGCCTTTTTCCGGAACACCCCGATGTCCTCGCTGGATGGCAACAACGCCGAGCATCCGCCGAATGTCTTTGTGCCGCTGCGTGATGACCGCCACGTCTGGGCTTCGATTGCCACCGAAATTTCCGGTATGGAAAAACAACTCGCCGATCGCAAGAAAACCGCCGGTCCCTCCTTCGAAACATGGCTGACCAAGGCCACCATCGGCCCGTCCCGCGAAATCGATTCCACCCTCGCCCTTCACCTTCCGCTCACCGAAGAAAGCGGCCCGCTTCGCGGCTTCGTCGATGGCAAAGCGCGGGAATGGCCGGCCGAGATTTCACGAATCAAGGCTCCCATCGGAAACGCCCCGGTCATCAGCGATAAACCCATCGATCTTGGCGATCTTGCCAGCTTTTCACGGGGCGACCAAGTGACCTTCGGCGGTTTCATCCGCATCGAGGGAAAACCGACGGGCGCGGTGATCGCACGCATGAACCCGGATGAGTCCCTTCGCGGTTGGGATCTCTATCTGCAGGATGGCCGCCCGGGCACACACATCGTCGATTCTTGGGAAAAATCGGCGAACCGGATCATTGCGCCGAAGCCGCTCAAGCGCAGCGAGTGGCAACATGTGTTGGTCACCTTCGACGGCACGATTTCCGGACACCAAGCGAGCGCCATCTACGTAGATGGCAAGCGCATTTCCGCCGGTGCGGACCCCAACACCGTCGGCGGAACGATTGAAACCGCTGTGCCATTGCGGCTCGGCGCGCGCCATCGTGATGACGCAAAACTGGTTGGCGGCAAGGTAGCCCTTCAGGATTTCCGTTTCTACCGCCGCTTACTGCCGCCCGACGAAATTTCCGCCCTCTCGGAAACCGCGCTGCTCCAGCACATCGTTTCCCTGCCCGCCGCACAACGGACGAAGGAACAAACCGAGGCGCTCTTCCAATACTTCCTCGCCAATCTAGACGAACCAACGCGTGAGATTCAAACCCGCCTCGACGGTTTGAAGAAAAAGCAGGCGGATGTCCGCTCACGCGGCTCCGTTTCCTTGGTCATGGAGGAAAAGAAGGATGCGCCCTTCGCTCACGTCCTCACCCGCGGCGCCTATGCCGACAAGGGCGAAAAAGTCACTCCCACGACCCCCGCCGTGCTTCCGCCGATGGCCGAGAATGCGCCCAAAAACCGGCTTGGCCTCGCCCGCTGGCTCATTGATCCCGCCAATCCCCTGCCCGCCCGCGTCACGATGAACCGCACTTGGTATTACTTCTTCGGCACTGGCATCGTGGCAACCAATGCCGATTTCGGCATCATGGGCGCGCGCCCCAGCCACCCGAAATTACTCGATTGGCTCGCAGCCGAGTTCATCGATTCCAAGTGGAATTACCGCCACATGATCACGCAGATCGTCACCTCCGCCACCTACCGCCAGTCCGGCGTAGTGCCTCCGGACAAACTCGAAAAGGATTTCGCCAACCGCCTACTCGCCCGCGGCCCACGCACCCGCCTCGATGCCGAACCGATCCGCGACCTCGCGCTGGCCGCCGCCGGCCTGCTCTCAACCAAGATCGGTGGTCCGCCCGTAAAACCCTACCAACCGGAAGGTATCTGGGAAGCCGTGGCCATGCCGCAGTCAAACACGAAGAACTACAAGCAGGACAGCGGCGAGGCGCTTTACCGGCGTTCGCTTTACACGATGTGGAAGCGCACCGCAGCGCCGCCCTCGATGGAGATTCTCAACGCGCCATCCCGCGAGAAGTTTTGCGTCCAGCGGGATTTCACGAACACGCCTTTGCAAGCACTGGTCCTGCTCAACGACCCTCAATTCGTCGAGGCATCGCGAGAGTTGGCCGCACACGCACTGAAGACCTCCTCGGATTTCGAAGCGCGCTTGGATTTCATGACTCTCAGGCTGATCGCGAGAAGACTCGATTCCGCCGAGAAAGAAATCGTCCGCAAATCCCTGGATGCCGCCCTCGCCGAATTCCGCACCAAGCCGGACGCTGCCGCCAAGCTCATCTCCACCGGAGCCAAAGCGCCGCCGCAGGATGCGGACGCCCCGGAGCACGCCGCATGGACCTTGGTCGCCAGCCAGATCCTCAATCTCGATGAAACCATTACCCGCTGACCAGCAATGAACCCGATAGAATTTCACAACGCCGCCTACAGCCGTCGCCAGTTCTTCCGCAAGTCCGGCGCCGGTCTCGGCATGGCCGCGCTCGCGTCCTTAATGGGAAAACACGGAGTCTCCGCCGCCGAAAGCCTCGCGGCAAAGTTGCCGCAAATCGCCCCCAAGGCGAAACGCGTGATCTACATCTCGCTGATCGGCGCGCCCTCGCAGATGGATCTTTTCGACTACAAACCGCAGCTTAAGCAGCGCTTCAAAGAGGACCTCAACGGTTGGCTCAAAGGGCAGGGCGAGCGGCTCACCGGTATGACTTCCGGGCAATCCGCTTTCCCACTGGCTCCTTCGATTTTTAAATTCCAGCAACACGGCCAGTCCGGCACATGGGTCAGCGAGTTGCTGCCGTGGACGTCAAAAATGGTGGATGATCTCTGCGTCATCAAGTCGATGCACACCGATGCCATCAACCACGAGCCAGCCAACCAGTTGATCTACACCGGTTCAATGCAGGCGGGCAAGGCGTCCATCGGATCGTGGCTGTCCTACGGTCTCGGTTCGATGAATCAGGAACTGCCGTCGTTTGTCGTCCTGCACGCCAAGCACACTTCGCCGTATTCCAACGTGCAGGCGATTTCCTCGCGGTTGTGGGGCTCCGGCTATCTGCCCGGCAAGCACTCAGGCGTTTCGCTTCGCTCGCTCGGCGATCCGGTTCTCTTCCTTGAGGACACGCCCGGCATCACGCGAGAGGCCCGCCGCAACATGCTCGATGGCCTCAACGCGCTGAATCAGCGCTCGTTTTCCGCGATTGGAGACCCGGAGATCGAGGTCCGCATGCAGCAATACGAAATGGCTTTCCGCATGCAGGCATCCGTCCCGGAGCTCACCGATCTATCGGGCGAAACCGAAGCCACCTATCAACTTTACGGTGATGACAGCAAGAACCGTGGCACCTTCGCCAACTCCGCGCTGATGTCCCGCCGATTGCTTGAGCGCGGCGTGCGGTTCGTCCAAATCTTCCACCGTGGTTGGGACCAGCACGGCAATCTCCCCCGCGATCTCGCCTCGCAGTGCAAGGACGTGGACCAAGGTTGTTATGGCCTGATTCAAGACCTGAAACAGCGCGGTATGCTCGAGGACACGCTCGTCGTCTGGGGCGGCGAATTCGGCCGCACCGTCTATTGCCAAGGCGGCCTCAGCGAGGACAACTACGGCCGCGACCACCACCCGCGCTGCTTCACCATCTGGATGGCCGGCGGCGGAATCAAGGGCGGCCAAGTCTATGGCGAAACCGATGAGATGTCCTACAACATCGTCGATAAACCCGTCCACATCCGGGATCTCCACGCCACCATGCTCCACGCCCTCGGCCTCGAACACGAACGCCTCAGCTACAAGTTCCAAGGCCTCGACCAACGCCTCACCGGCGTGGAACCCGCCAAGATCATCAACGACTGGTTCGTTTGATGGCAAAAAGTAGTTTAGTGCTTCAGTCCAATGCCTATAAGGCATCGGACTGAAGTCCTGGACTACTTTTTAGAAGTTCCGGAGGTCGTCCTTGTTGTCCTCTTGGGACATCGCTGGATTGGATGCACTCTTGCCATCCTTGCCCATCGACCAAAGGTCAAAATCCGGGTTCTGTGTGTTGGTATTCTCGGGGGCTGTTCCGTTCACAGCTGGAGAACCGTATGCAGACCGGTAACAGTATTCGTTGCCCCATGGATCGGTGATTTTTGTTGTCGCGCTGGCAGGGGGAATGTTTGTGGTCCAACCCTGTTTATTATTTACTGGATCCAATTCTGGGACATAGATTTTTTGATCCGTATCGGCGATTCCAACTGTGCCGTCGCGATCCGAATCCCAGTAAAGATAGTCAAACAGGATGGAGGAAGTGCTGGTGCCGTTGGGACCTGATAACGAGCCAGTCTTGTCGGTGGTGGGCGGATATTCGCCCATATCCAGTTTGTATTCCTCGATGGCCTTGGAGAGCAGGGCCATCTGGACTCTGGCTTTTTCCTTTTTTTGGCGATCTTGGACGAAGCCGAAGCCGCCAACACCGATCGACGCGAGGATCAGCATAATAGCGATGACCACCAGCAATTCAATGAGGGTAAAACCAATCCGAGTCTTGCGGGTATTGCTTTTCATGGTCTTGAACTCAATAGATTTTTCCGTCGTAGGCACCGGCTTGGAACTCACTCGATTCCCGACATCATCTTAATCAATGGTAGGAACAATGCAAATACAACCGAGCCAACCATCAGGGCCAGAAAGACAATCATCATCGGCTCCAAGATGGAGGTCAGGGCGGTGATTGAGTTATCGACTTCATCGTCATAGACATCGGCCACCTTGAGGAGCATTTCCGGGAGTTGGCCGGTTTCCTCGCCGACATCCACCATGGAGATGACCATATTGGGGAACACTCCGGATGCCTGGAGTGGGGTGACGATGGTTTCCCCTTCCTTGACGGATTCATGAACTTTCTCGATGGCCTGTGAAATGATCACGTTGCCAGCGGTGTCCCGGGTGATATTGAGCGCTTGGAGAATGGGCACTCCGGAAGTGACGAGAGTGCCGAGTGTGCGCGAGAACCGCGAGACTGCGCTCTTGCGCTGGATATCGCCAATCACAGGGAGGTGCAACTTCAGCTTGTCGATTGCCATCCGACCGCCCTTGGTGCGCCCCCAAAGATTGAAGAGGAAAACTCCAATACCGATGAAAACAAACACGAAAACCACGTTCGGCACGATCAGTGGACGGGAAAGAAAGAACTTCGAGGTGCCGAAGACGATTTGCGATATGAGCGGCAACTGCTGCCCCGTATCCCTGAACATCGTTTCGAATTTCGGGACGATGACAATCATCAGGAACACCAAAATCGCGACCGCGATAACCATGACGATCAATGGATAGACCATTGCGGAAATGATCTTATTTTTGAGTTTTTGAGCCTTTTCCTGATATTCCGCGAGACGATTGAGGACGATTTCCAAGACCCCGCCCAGTTCGCCGGCCTTGACCATGTTGACGTAAAGTTTGTTGAAAATCTTGGGATGTTGGGCGAGCGACTCGGAAAAGGTGGAGCCTCCCAGAACATTGTCAGCAAGCGCATTGACAGTCGCTTTGAGCATCGGATTGGGCTCCTGTTTCTCCAGCACCGTGAGGCTGCGGAGTAACGGCAAGCCGGCATCAATGAGTGTGGCAAGTTGCCGCGTGAAGATCATCAGGTTCTTGGGCTTCACCTTACCGCCCAGATGCCCCTTGGATGACTTGACCTTCGCCTTCGCTTTGCCTTTGGGTGCGGACACCGAGGCTTTGGATTTTCTGTCCTTACCCTCTTCTTGAATCTGGGTCGGGTAAAGTCCCTTGGAACGGAGTTGCTGAATTGCTTCAGACTCACTGTTGGCAGGGATCACACCATTGACTTGCTCGCCTTTTGCATCGAGGGCGGTATATTGGAAGTTGGCCATAATGTTGGGTGTTTAGTGCGCCGATATCGGACGTTGATTAAAAGATAGAATGGTAAAATGAGGTGCTTGGCGATGTAAAAATACCCGAGTCATGTGTACTTGAGAACTTCTTCGATGGTGGTATTGCCGAGGTAAATGTTCCGCAACCCGTCTTCGCGGAGAGTGTTCATTCCGAGTTCGACGGCTTTTTGCTTGATCACGACCGTCGGAGCCCGGGCCGTAATAAGCTCGCTGATGGGATTCGTGATATTGAGCAATTCGTAAAGACCACGGCGACCGCGATAGCCGGTTTGGCCACAGACGTCGCATCCCGCACCGGTAAAAAACTGCTTATCGCCGAGTTCGTGGGCGGAAACGCCCAGTTGGCTCAAAATTGCTTCGTTGGGTTCGTAGGGGGATTTGCATTCCTTACAAATCGTCCGGACGAGGCGTTGAGCGAGGACGCCTTCGAGTGAAGCCGCGACAAGAAACGGCTCGCAGCCCATGTCCACCAGACGGGTGATCGCCCCGGATGCATCGTTGGTATGAAGGGTGGAAAGCACAAGGTGACCGGTGAGCGCGGCCTGAATCGCGATGGTGGCGGTTTCCTTGTCGCGCATTTCCCCGATCATGATGCGGTCCGGGTCTTGCCGCAGGAAGGCCCGCAAAATGCGCGGGAAATCGAGGCCAATGGCTTCGTTGATCGGAATCTGGATGATGCCATCGATGTCATACTCGACCGGGTCCTCGGCGGTCAGCAACTTCGAATCGATGGTATTGATCCGGCGGAGCGCGGCATAGAGGGTGGTGGTTTTGCCCGCGCCAGTGGGACCCGTAACGATGAAGATTCCGTTAGGTTTCTCGATCGTCTCAATGATGTAAGTGTAGATATGGTCGGTGAGACCCAGATTCTCGAGCGAGAGATTCACCGACGATCGGTCCAGCACCCGGAGCACGATCGATTCACCATAGTAGGTGGGCAGGGAGGAAACCCGCATGTCCACTTGCTTTTCACCGACCTGTTTAACGATCCGACCATCTTGGGGGACGCGGCGCTCGGCAATGTTCATGTTGGCCATGACCTTGACGCGGGAGATAATCGGCAGGGCGAGATGGATCGGCGGCGGAGCCATTTCGTAGAGCGCGCCGTCTACCCGATAGCGGATCTTGAACTCTTTTTCAAACGGCTCGAAGTGAATATCGGAAGCTTTTTCCTTGATCGCCTGATAGAGCACGAGGTCGACGTAGCGCATGATCGGGGCGGAATTCGCCTCGGATTCGATATCCTCCGTTATTTGGGACTTCCCGCCGATCACGAACTGGCTGAGGAGGTCTTGCATGGCCTTGCCTTCGCCGCCGTAGCATTCGTTGATCTTGGCCTCGACTAGATAATCCGGGGCGACGACCACGGTGATTTCCCGCCCTAGGGAAAAGCGCAGGTCCTCGACGGTCTGCGGGTTGAGAGGATCGACCAAGGCGACTTGCAGGCCGTTTTCATCAAAACTGATCGGCAGTGCACCGTGTAGGCGGGCGGTTCCGGCAGGGACGAGTTCGAGCAACGCGTCAGACGGCATCCAGTCCCGGAGATTTACGGTGTAAGTGCCAAGTTCCGAAGCGATGATTGGCCAGACATCATCGCGGTGCTCGATGATTTGGAAGTCCGCGAGAATCTCGGCGATTTCCTTGCCGCTGTGATCCACCTCGGTGAGTAGGTCTTGACCGAGGTTTTGATCGATCATGCCGCGGGATTGGAAAAGTTCGATGATCTGCTTATTGTCCATGGACCGTTAAAACGAGAATTTTGTAGAGGGGGGTGGGATTCCGAAGATCAATCGTCATCTGACATAGTGGCGTGCACCACCTCCGAACCGGAAGTGAGGCCGACGAGCACCTTGCGGATTCCATCTTCGCGCAAGGTGCGCATACCGAGTTCGCGGGCGCGGCGGCGGAGTTGGCTAGTGCTGAGACCGGTGTTGATCATCTGACGGACTTCGTCATCGATGATAAATAATTCGAAAATACCCATCCGGCCTTTGTAGCCGTTTTGGCGGCATTTGTCGCAACCAACGGGGCTAAAAATGGTGGCTTCGGTCATCCGGGATGGATCTAGCGTCAACGCTGCCATTTCCTTGTCGGTGAGTTCGGCGGGGGTCTTGCAGATCGGGCAAAGTTTTCTCACCAATCGTTGCGCGAGAATGCCGCGCACAGCGGATGCAATCAGGAAGGGCTTCACGCCAATATCCGAAAGACGGGCGATGGCGGACGGCGCGTCATTGGTGTGCAAGGTGGAAAACACCAAGTGGCCGGTGAGCGAGGCATTGATAGCGATGTTCGCGGTTTCCATATCGCGGATTTCCCCGATCATGATGATGTTCGGAGCTTGGCGGAGCATGGCGCGCAGGGCGGCGGCAAAGGTCATGCCGATGTCGGTCTTGACCATGACTTGGTTGATACCGGGGAGCTCATACTCGACCGGGTCTTCCACCGTGATGATTTTTTTGTCCGGCTTATTGATGACGTTGAGGCAAGCGTAGAGCGTTGTGGTCTTGCCGGAGCCAGTGGGACCGGTCACCAACAGGATACCGTCTGGCAGTCCGAGCAATTGTTCGAACGTGTGTTGATCATCAGAGAAGAACCCGAGTTCCGGTAAGCCGAGCAGCAATGCGGTTTTGTCGAGAATCCGCATGACGATTGATTCACCATGGTTCGAGGGGACCGAGGAAACCCGGAGATCCACTTCCTTGACCCCCATTTTGAGCTGAATCCGACCGTCCTGAGGCAGGCGTTTTTCGGCAATCGACATGGTGCCGCTCATCACCTTCAGACGCGCGATGATGGCAGGCAGCAATTTTTTAGGATGCGTATCCACATGGATGAGCTTTCCATCGAGACGATAGCGCACGCGCACCGAAGTCTCCAAAGGTTCAATATGAATATCGGAAGCCCGGACACGGAATGCCTCGGAAAGCATTTGCAGGACCAAGCGAATGACCGGCGCGTCGCCAACGGTGTCGCCGGCTTCGTTATCGCTGGTGGTGACCGAAAGTCCGGACTCGTCGGAGATAGCCTTTTCCTCACTGCCGCCGTAGAACTGCTTGAGGTGCTCCTTGATGTCCTGTTGGGTGCAGCATACTAGACTGGTTTCGCGGCCAATGATGTGCGGCAGGGTGTCCAGCGCTTCGAAATTCAGGGGGTCCGCCAAGGCGATGGTCAGGGTCAGTCCGTCATCCTCGATGGGGATGACCTGATAGCGTCTGGCGATTTCCTCCGAGATCGTCTCCGTGATGCCCAGTTCGAAATGCACATCCATGAGGCGCAAGAACGGGATGCCGGCATTTGCGGCAAGCGTCTGGGCAACACCCTCTTGAGTCAGTTGGTTGCTTACGAGAAGATGCTCAATGATCGTCTCCGATCCGGAAAGCACTGCGCGGGCATGATTGATCTCATCTGCGCTCACCATGCCGGCTTCGACGAGCAATTGTGCAAGATAATCTTCGTTGGAAAACACTGGGGTTTAAGTCCTTAAAATTGGTTTGGAATAGAGCGGCTTCGGACAAAGCCACTGCTGCGACTTTTGAAGAGTGGTCAAGCGGTCCCTCTAATGTCAACCAGCCACATCACCGTAATCTCGGTTTTCTCGTTTACCCTTAAAATTGTCATGGTCTTGTAAACACCATGACAATCCATCGTACGGCACATCACGAACCGTTGGCGAGTTTCTGCTGGCCAACCCTTCTTTGAGCAGGTCCTGCCAGTTCACGGAATCACCTTTGCCATTCAGTCCGAAGCCATGACCGCCCTGCGCAAAAACACGGCAGACCACCGGCACTTTCATTTCCGCACAGCGGGCGGTGAATTCCACCGATTTGCGCACCGACACGCCGCCGTCATCCGCTGCATGTACCAGAAAACACGGTGCCGTCTTGGAATCCACCCGCACTGCGACTCAATTCACAAGCGCACCGCAAGTCGGGTTTCGCGCGACAATGGGAACTCCTGCACCGCGCGTGCGTGGCAGCGGCGGTGAATGCCCACCAGCATACCCACGGCGGCAAGGCTGAAGACCAAACTGGTGCCGCCATAACTGACGAAGGGAAGCGGAAGACCATCGTTGGGAAGCATGGCGGTGGTGACCGCGATGTTCTGGATGGCGGGAACGACGATCAGGCAGGTAAGCCCGAGCGCGATGCAGCGATTGAAAACATTGCTAGCCTGCAGGGCGATGCCGCAGCCTGCCACGGCGATGAGCACGTAACAAAGCACCACGCCAAGCGTGAAGGGCAGGCCAAGCTCCTCACCCACCACCGGGAAAATGAAATCGATGTGTGCGAAAGTGAGTGTGCCAAATTTTTCCACGCCATTGCCGAGGCCCACCCCCCATGGTCCGCCATTGCCGAGGGCGAGTAATGCGCGCCATTGTTGCATACCGCGATCGAGTTGATGAATCGGGTTTTCCAAATCAAGCCATGCCTCGATGCGGCCCCAGCGGTTTGGATCATTGTAGATATACCATGCGGCTCCTGATATCAGGGTGAGCGCTGTGGGCACAGCATAAAGCAAGCGCGTGCCCACGCAAAACAGAATGGCGCCGACGGTTACCGAGAGCGAAAGGGCGGAACCGACGTCCGTTTCCCCGGCGATCAATAGGAGAGGGAGGCCCGCAATCATTCCCGGAATCACGAAACCACGCCAGAAGGTGTGTATTTCGGTCTGCCATCGCGCGAACCAGGCGGCGAGACAAAACACGACCACCATCTTCGCCGGCTCGGATGGCTGAAACTGATTCACGAACGGCATCTTGATCCAACGCTTGGAGCCAAAGCTTTCAATGCCAATCCCGGGCATATAACAAAGTGCTAACAACACGCAGGCACCCATCAACATCCAAGGAGCGATTTTTCGCGTTTTTTCCAAGGGACAATACGCCGCCCCGATCGCCGCAGCCAGTCCAACCACCACCATAAACGCCTGACGAGTTAGGAAATGATAAGGATCTTCGATGCCCTTCACCCACGCGCTGGTGCTCGCAAGCATGATCAGCCCAAGGGCGACCAACGCGGCGACGGCAGCACAGAGGATGGTGGAGCAATGACGGGTCACTAGCGGATTTGAAACTCGTGAGTTAAAGTTTGTTAGCTACCGGCTGGGGAATGGCGAGCTTCATGCCGGTTTTCATTTTGCGGGCGTCGGTGATGCCATTCGCCTTCATCAAGGCATCTTGACTCACTTTGAAACGGTTGGCGATGCGCCAGACGCTGTCACCGGCTTGGACGACATAGGATGATCCGGTAGCCGTGGCCGATGAATCACTTTGCGTAGACCGGATCATTTGTGCTTTAGGCGCGCTGGAGACATCCACAGCTTCCACCAGTCCGCGGTCGCTATCGGCTGGGGTTTGCTCACGGATCGCAGCGACTTCCGGGGGCTCGATGGCAACGATGCGTTTGGGCGGGATTTTCAGGATCAGTCCGGGACCGATGGTCACGTGTTTATTGAGCAGGCGGAGATCGCTCTCATCAACGCCCTCGGCGGCGGCGATTCGGGCGAAGTTGTCGCCAGCCCTAACAATGTAAGGTTTTTCCCCGGAGGAAAGGCGTGGGAGATCCGTGCGCGACGGCGAAGCGGGAACGACCGTGGCGGAGGACTCAGGGACCGCGAACGTTTTTGTCGCGGCGGCTTGATCTGCAGGGCGCCCGTCGAGGAAACGCTGGTGGAAAAAGATCAAAGCGATGGCAACGATGTGAATCAGGAAAATGATGGTCAAGGCCCGCGAGATTTTCGAGCCCCCATCATCGATATCCATATCCGAAGAGGACGCCGTGGCCGCGGCGGCGCGTTGCTTGCGGTTACGGGTGACGGCGCTGAGGCGGCGGAAGATCCCTTTGGAGACCGGACGGCGTTTGACGGGGAGCGTTTGTGATTTCATGTTAGGTTTTAGCGCAATTGATGGACGAGATCTCGGAAGGCATTGCCACGTTGTTCGTAGCCGGAAAATTGATCGAACGAGGAAGTTCCTGGAGACAGGATGACCGTGGAGCCACGGGGTGCAAGGCTGCGGGCGGCGGCGACGGCATCGGCCAGTGTGGCAACCGATTCACTCGGCACCGCCTGCGAAAACAAGGTCGCGAGCGGCCGCGCGATCTGGCCGAAGGTCACACAGGAGAGAGCCTTCTCACGCAACAAGGGAAGCAGCGGCGCATAGTCGAGTCCCTTTTCCTTGCCGCCGGCGATCAGCACGACCGGACGGCATTGTGAGCGCAGCGCACTTTCAAGAGCGTGGAGGTTCGTCGCTTTGGAATCATTCAGATATTCCACGCCATCCAACGTGCGGATGAGTTCGCAACGGTGCGGCGGTGGCGCGTAACCGTGAAGCGCCTCGCGCATGGTGAAAGCCGTAACTCCCATGGCCTCACAGGCGGCAAGCGCCGCCATGGCATTCTCGGCGTTGTGAAGCCCGCGCAGACCGGTGTCGTGATCCATTTCTAGCCATGTCTCCCCCCGATGGACAATCGCATGACCGTTAGAAAACCAATCCGCAGAGGGATCGGTGGTGGAGAATGTCACAACCTTCGCGGCGAGCGAAGGAAGGTCTTCTCCGCTGCGAACCACTGCCGTATCCGTCCCGCTTTGATTTTGGAAAATCCGTAGTTTAGCGGCGCGGTAGCTCTCCACGGTCGGATAGCGGTCCATGTGATCCGGCGCGAAGTTGAGCCAAATCGCAACTAGCGGGTGGAGCGAGCGAATGGTTTCGAGTTGAAATGAGCTAAGTTCCAGCGAGACGGCTGCCGGTGGATCGCGCTGCAGGACGACTTCCGCGAATGGGGTGCCATAGTTGCCGCATGGCGTGCCGCCCAGTCCCGCATGAGCGAGGATACGCGCCACCAACTCGGTGGTTGTGGTTTTGCCGTTGGTCCCGGTAATGCCGATGATTTTCCCCTGATAGAAACGAGCCGCAAACTCAACCTCGCCGATGACCTCCCCGGCATGCCGCGCAAACGCGGCGACGTAGGAGCCGTAGGTGTCGATGCCAGGACTGACCAGCAAGACATCGGAAACCAATTCTCCGCCCTGCTGCTCGGTGGCGCAGGGGTGGATTTTCACTCCCGCCGGAATGTCCGCGAATGCCTCCGGCCCCGCGGCATCCCACATCGACACCGTCGCCCCCTCACGCAAGGCAAGCAATGCCGCGGCGCGGCCGCTGCGGCCTGCTCCGAGAATGGCGATATGTTTTCCGCTGAGGGTCATGGTTTGATCAGGCGATTTTAAGAATGGCTAGGCCCACAAGGGCAAGCATGATCGAGAGAATCCAAAATCTAACAATCACTTGGCTTTCATGCCAACCGAGAAGTTCAAAGTGATGGTGGATGGGCGACATTTTAAAGATCCGCTTTTTGCGGAGCTTGAAACTGCCGACTTGGAGGATGACGGACAGCGCCTCCATCACGAAAATTCCGCCGATGATGACGAGCAGCAGTTCTTGTTTCGTGCAGATCGCCGCGGAGCCTAGCGCACCGCCGATCGCCAGCGAGCCGGTGTCGCCCATGAACATCTTGGCTGGATGACAGTTGAACCACAGGAATCCGAAGCCGGCACCTGCGAGCGCCATCAGGAACACCGCCAGCTCGCCGATATAGCGATTGTGCGGAATCACCAGATACTCGACGGCCATGAAATAGTGACCGGCAAGATAGGCGAGCAAGGCATAAGCAAGCGACGTGCTGATGGTGCAGCCGATAGCCAGCCCATCCAGGCCGTCGGTTAGATTCACCGCATTCGAGCATCCGACGATGATCAAGGCGAAGAACGGGATGACAAAAATCCCGAGGGTGACGAGCGGGAATTTGAAGAGTGGGAAACAAATCGCGCCGATGTTGATCGGGTGGTTCGCGCCAAGAGTGAAGCCCGCGTCTCCAGCCGCGATTTGCTCCGGGCTTGCACCAATACCTGAGATCTCCGGTTTGAAGTAGATGAATGAGGCGGCGATGAGAGCGATGGCGACTTGCCATAAAAGTTTCGTCCGGCTGCTCAGTCCGTCGGATTTCTTTTCCTTCACCTTCTTGTAATCATCGCAAAGGCCCAGCAAGCCGCATGCGGCCATGGTGCAGGCGCACACGGCGATGAATGGATTGAGGGGGCGGGCACAGATCAGCGTGGCCACCAATACCGCGCCGAGAATCAGTATGCCTCCCATGGTGGGCGTCCCGATTTTGCCACCATGGAGTTCGGCGAGTTTGTGAACTTCCGCAGCGGTCCGGATCGGCTGACCGACCTTGAGTGAGATCAGTTTGCGGATCACGCGTGGCCCGAACATGAGCGAGATGATGAATGCCAACACTCCGGCAGCGGCAGCCCGAAAGGTGATGTATTGAAACAGGTTGAGAAACGAACAAGCATGCGCCCAGCCTTGATGGCCGGAAGCTTTTTCAGCCTCAAACGCTTGGAACCAGAAATCGTAGAGTGCGGGAAGCATCAGTCGCGGGGAAAAGTGGAGCTCATGACTTTTTCGATGGTGGCGGCACGGCTGCCCTTGAAAAGAACCACATCGCCAGGTTTGACCTCTCGAGACAACCATGCGGAGGCCTCTTCAAAGACCGGGAAATACGGGGCGTCATTCGCGCCTTGGGCGATGCCCTCGGCACCCTCGCCCACGGCAATCAGCGTGAGACCCCGTGAGGCGGCGAGTTCGCCGGTGCGCAGGTGGGCGGCTGGCGCATGAACGCCGAGTTCACCCATGCGACCCAGCACGATGATCCGGCGGCCATGGTTTTCCATGGGCATGTCGGCCAGGGTTTCAATGGCGGCGGCCATCGACTCGGGGTTCGCGTTGTAGGTGTCATCGATAACCGTGACGCCATGCGATTGATAACGGTTCAATCGTCCTTCCGTTAACTTCGCGGATGCGAGGCCGGCGGCGATTTCAGCGATGGGCACGCCGAGTTTCCAACCAACTCCTGCGGCTAACAACGCATTGGTCACCATGTGTTTCCCGGAAACCGGCAAGGTGACTTCCACACTGCCTTCGCCTTCGATGACGAGGTTGAAAACCGTGTGATCGGTTTTGAATTGCAGGTCTTCCGCCCGCACGAGGCCGCGGCCGTTGCCGACCGGAATGATCGTGCCCTTGGTGCGCTGGCGCAGGTATTCGTTATAATCGCAACTGGCGGGAATGAACAACAAGCCGTCGGCTGGAAGCGCGCGTGCCAGCATGCCCTTTTCCTCGGCAATCGCATTGCGTGACCCGAGGAACTCAATATGCGCGGTGCCGATGTTGGTGATGACGCCATACTTCGGCCGGGCAATCTCACAGAGCGGGGCGATCTCGCCGGAATGATTCATGCCCATTTCCCAGACGGCCACTTCGTCCGCGGGGGTGGTCGCGAGCACGGTCAGTGGCACTCCGATATGGTTGTTCAGGTTTCCACGTGTGGCGGAAACACGGAACTTCCGTGAGAGAACCGCCGTGGTGAAATCCTTAGTGCTGGTTTTACCGTTAGATCCAGTGATGGCGACCACCGGCAAATCAAGTTGTTTCCGCCACCAATGCGCGAGGCGTTGAAGCGCGCGCAAGGTATCAGGCACCTCGATCACGGCCGCATCTGCAGGCTCCTCGCCAGCCCAATGATGGACCACGACCACCGCCGCGCCTGACTCGATCGCCGTTTTTGCGAATGCATCACCATCGAAATTCTCACCTCGCAGAGCGAAGAAAATAGCGCCCTGCGGCAACTTTCGCGTATCGGTGGAAACTCCGCCGGATGCGAGCGCGGCGGGATTCCCCGAGGCAACCGATGCCCCGAGAATCTCCGCGATTTGCTGTGCGGTGAGGGGGTTCATCGGCTTTCTGCAATGGTTTGTGCACGCTCACGAAGCGCTTTCAAAGCGTGTTTCCGATCATCGAAATCGATGATCCGATCCGAAAATTGTTGGGTGGCCTCATGGCCTTTTCCGGCGATTAGAATGATGTCTCCGGATAGTGCATTCTTTACGGCGTAAGAAATCGCCTCGGCGCGATCGGGCATGGTTAGGTGGCCGATGCCGCGCATGCCGCTCTCGATCTCGCGGATAATGGCGAGTGGATCCTCCGAACGAGGGTTGTCTGATGTGACGATGCAGGCGTCACTGTGGCGGGCGGCGGCAGCGGCCATGAGCGGGCGCTTGCCTTTGTCGCGATCCCCGCCGCAACCAAAAACGGTGATCAGACGGCGCGGATCGAGCTCCTTGAGTGTTCGGCAGGCGTTTTCCAACGCATCCGGAGTGTGGGCGTAATCGACAAACACGGTGGCACCGCCGGCATTGCCGACGTTTTCCATCCGGCCGGGGACTTGCGGAGAATCGACGAGGGCTGCCACGGCTTCCCGCGGGCGGATACCGCAGGCATTGGCGGCGGCGAGCGCGGAGAGAAGATTGTAAACATTGAACCGCCCGATCAGCGGTTCGCGGACGAGGAAGGTTTTCCCCTTGGCGGCGAGTTCAAATTCCATGCCGCGCGAATTCTGGCGGAAGTTGTTCGCGCGGAAATCGCAATGCACATTGAAACCGAAACGAATCACCGGCATTTTGCCTTCCAACGATGCGGCGAGCTCGAGGCCATGGGCATCATCGGTGTTGATCACGGCCACCGGCTTTTTGCCATGGGGATCAGCGGAGAGGGCATGAAACCACTCCGCCTTTGCCTGATAGTAGGATTCCAGTGTGCCATGGTAATCCAAGTGGTCCTGGGTGAGATTGGTGAAGACGCAGGCGTCGAAACCGATCGCCGAGATGCGTTTTTGATGGATGCCATGGGAGGAAACCTCCATCGCCACGCCGCGGCAGCCGTTGTCCTTCATGCGTCCCAACAATGCCGAGAGCTCGATCGATCCGGGCGTAGTGTGTTTTGCGGGTTCCTGCTTTTCTCCGTCATCGACGAGGATGGTTCCTAACAAACCAGCGCGGTGCCACACGCTCTTCATCACATGGTGAATGAGGAATGCGGTGGTGGTCTTGCCATTGGTGCCGGTGACGCCTGCAATGGCGAGCTCTTTCCACGGGTGGCCTGCCAGCGTAGAGGCGATGGTGGAAAGTGCCGCGCGACTGTCAGGCACATGCAGCCATGCAACGGATGGATCGAGATCCGCAGGCGGCGCGGTCTCGGCAACAATGACCGAGGCTCCGGCAGCCAGCGCATCGGTGATGAAGCGATGACCATCGCCGGAAGTGCCGCGAATGGCGGCGAAAAGCATGCCGGGAGCAACCTCGCGCGAGGATGCGGTTAGAGCAGAAACCACCAGATCCGGAGGGCCGGATGCGGTGACACGGGAGAGAGAGGAAATCAAATCGCGGAGAATCATCGGGAAGCAGCAGTGGCAAGCGGAGAGGGAACGGGCTCGGTGGGTTGTAAATTCATGTAGGCCGCGGCACGGACTCCGATTTTACTGAAAATCGGCCCGGCGATCGTTCCGCCGTAGATATTGCATTTCTTCGTGCGCGGGTCATCCACGACCACGAGGCAGACAAACGCGGGATCCTCGACCGGCATCATACCGACAAAGGAAACAATGTATTTACCCACATAATATCCCCCCTTGGGATTGATTTTTTGAACGGTTCCGGTTTTACCGGCGGTCTCGAATCCCGGGACTACCGCGCGGGTGGCGGTGCCGCCGGTTCTCACGACTTTGGCCAAGGCTTGGCGCATCTGCAACGCGGACTTCTCGGAAATCACCCGGTTGACAACTTTCGGCTGATAGTTTTCAACGACTGTGCCATCATTGGCGATCAGAGATTTGACGATCATTGGCTTGCGGAGCTGGCCGTCACTTGCGATGGCGGCAAACGCGCAAGTCAATTGCAACGGGGTGACATTCGTCGCGTATCCGAAACACGCACGCGAGAAATCGACTTCATTGCCGGTGTTGCGGGCGATCCCCGAACTCTCGCCACTCAACAGGATACCGGTTTTCCGGCCGAATCCATAGCGATGGAGATAATCATAAAAGCGCTTGGAGCCCAGCTTCAGGCCCATCTTGTAGGTGCCGATGTTGTTGGATTTCTGGAGCACTTCCTCAAAAGAGAGATACCCAGCCGGATGATCATCCCGAAGCTCGACTTTGCCACTCCTGAAATATCCATTTTGACAATTGATCGAACTCGAGGGCCGCACCAATTTTTCATTCAACGCGCCGGAAGCCGCGACCACTTTGATCGTGGAGCCGGGCTCGTAAATCGCTTGGATCGCATAGTTATAGCCGGTTTCCGCGATGTTCAACTTATGGTTGAGATCGAAGTGCGGACGGCTCGCCATGGCGAGCACCTCACCGGTTTTCGGATTCAACATCACCACCGCTCCACGCTCGGATTCAAACTCGGCGAGACCCGCATCCAATTCCTCTTCGACGATCGCCTGCAGGCCCATATCAAGGGTGAGTTGCACGTTGAGCCCGGCGCGCGGCGGCAATAAACTCGCGGAATCCCCGGGGACCACGAGACCACGGGCATCGCGGCGATGTTCGCGCCAGCCGTCGCGGCCTGCTAGATATTCCTCCATCGAATACTCGACGCCGAATTTGCCGACCACGCGGGTTTCGGGTTTCCCGTTCTCATCAACTTCCTCAACCTCGCCGGTAAAGCCTAGCAGGTGAGTCGCGATATTCGGCGCGGTATACCAGCGTTTGATCGAATTCTGAAACTCGAAACCAGTGATCCAATGTTGGTCCACCGCCTCGCGCAGATTGTCCGCGACATCTTCCGGAAGATCTTTGGCGATGGCCACCCATTTGCCTTTGCTGGTCTCGATTCTGCTGCGGAGTTCCTCACGGCGCATGCCGAGTGGTCGGGCGAGCACGCCGATGGCGAAATCGAGATGTTTGCTGACGATTGTTTCCGTCGTTTCGCGGGCGAGGATTTCGCCGCGCAGTCCGTGGATTTGGCGGCGCTGGGCGGCGGCATCGAGATTATTCCAACCCGGTCCGAAACTGGCTTCATGATAGGCAAGTCCGTAGCTGGCCAGCTTGGGGTCCAGCAGATGGTTCTTGTCCACATACACGGTGGAAACCGGGATACTCTTGGCGAGAGGCTCTTCACGACGATCCACGATCATGCCGCGCATGGCGGGCAGCCTCTCGGTGCGGTGGAATGCTTTGCGCGAACTTTCCGCGTAGCGGTGACGATCCACCAGTTGGATCTGGACCAATCTAGCCGAAATCGCACTGAGCCCGATCACCAGGATCGAGCACAGGAAGATGCAGCGGTTTTGGAAAGAGGATTTCACAGGCTAAGGAGCAACGGATGCGACACTACGCCGACTTGGAGTTACGGCGGGATCGATCTCTTCGACGACCGCAATGGAAATCGGGCGCATCGTGGTTCCGTTTTCCTCGAGTTGCTTGCGAATGACGAAGCGGTTGAGGAGTTGGTCCATCCGCATCTCGGTGGTGCGCATCTCTAACCGGCAATGTTCGATATCGCGATCAATGGCATCGATTTCCCGGGTGATTTGGATCTGGGTATTTTTGTAATACGCATGCAGCACGCCACCTCCGGCAACAATCGCCGCCGCCAAAATCAAGGCGATAAAGACGGATGCTGGCGTTCTGGGTTCGTCGCGGCGGCGGTTCATGGCGTAGGGGCTAAAAGGCGTGCAACCCGCAGTTTCGCACTACGGGCTCGCGGGTTCAGGGTGGTTTCTTCAGCAGTTGGAGTGATGGCCTTGCGGGCTAGCAGCTGAAATTGGTAGTCCGGATTCGGCCGGGGTTCGGGCCATCCCGGATCATCAATGAATGGCGCAGATCGATGACGGAGGAAACGTTTGACCATTCGATCCTCCAGACTGTGGAATGTAATAATCAGCAGGCGGCCGCCCGGTTTGAGAATCGCGGGTGCGGCGGCAAGCGCGGTGGCTAGGGATTCGAGTTCTTCGTTCACGGCCATGCGAATGGCTTGGAATGCACGCGTCGCCGGATGCGTCCGACCGTGGCGCCCGACTGCGGCCTCGATGCAGCCGGCGAGTTCGAGTGTGGTTTCAAAAGGCCGGATGGCGCGCTGCCTAACGATGGCACCAGCGATGCGGCGGGCTTTCGGCTCCTCGCCGAATTCAAAAAGAATTCTAACAAGATCAGCCTCATCCCACTGATTCACCACTTCCGCCGCCGTGTGCGGGCTGGATGGGCCCATCCGCATATCGAGCGGGCCTTCTCGCATGAATGAAAACCCGCGGGCAGCAGAGTCGAGTTGACGGGAAGAAACGCCGAGGTCCAGCAGCAAGCCATCGGCCCGCTCACCCGCTTGGATGGAGGGTATTTCTTTCAGCCGGGAGAAGTTCCCCTCCCAAGTTGAAAACCGGTCACCGAAGGGCGCAAGGCGGGCGCGCGCGTGAGCAAGCGCCTCGGGGTCACGGTCCACACCGAGCACCGTGGCCCCTGACTTGAGAAAAATCTCGCTGTGGCCACCACCGCCGAGGGTGCCATCAATGATGAACTTGCCAGGACTTGGCTCCATCCATTCTGCGATCTCCGCAGGAAATACCGGCAAATGATAGCGCCCGGCATCCGGGGCCTCGGAAAAATCAGCAGGTGCCTGCGCCGACAACCAGCCGGAAGCAGCGCAGGGACCTGCGGGAACCGCAAAACTCCGCACTGTCCCGAGCGCGGCGATTTGCGATGTAGGAAAAATTGGCGATGGGCGCGCGGACAACCAGCCAGGAGCCGCGCGGACCATCGATTCAAATGACGAACGAAGCTCTGTCCCGAGAAACTTCGATCGCCCAGCCATGAAAGTCACCAGACGCCGCGCCGACAACCAGCCAGGAGCGGTGCGGACGTCTGTGTTTTTGACAAACCGCCGTGCTGTCCCGAGCCCGGCGTGTTGTGTGAAAAAGAAAAGGAAACCCATCCCTGCCGAAGACTGCGCAGCTGCGAACGGAGCCGCGCTATTGCGGGCCGCATCAGTGGTCAGAGCTAATGGGTTGAACAACATGAATGCTGTTAGTCAATTACAGGATGATTAAAAAATACCGAGTTCGTCGTCCTCTTGCTGACCGGTTTCGATTTCCAGCACGGCGTCGAAATTCGATTTATTCCAGATCTCGAAGTGAATCCCGCGGCCCACCAGCATCACGTCGGAGTCTGCGGTGATGCCGGATTTTTCACTGAGATCTTTCGGAACGAGCAACTTGCCCTGATCGTTGAGCGAGGCTTCGCGGCAGAGCATGGCCAGCTTGCCGAGAGTCTTGTTCTTTTCCGCCGGCGTTTTGTCGCTGCCTTTAATCAGCTCCACTTTTTCGCTGTAGGCCTCTTGGCTCAGCACTTTCACCAGCGGCATGCCGTGCTCTTTGGAAAACAGCAGGAACAGCAACGCACCCGCTTCCGGACGCCAAGACGGCTGGATGGATACCCGGAACTTCGGGTCCATCTTCGCGGGCTTGAATCCCTTGTAGCGTTGGTTGGTGCTGTTCATTTAAAGTGCCGTTCGTCGCATCAGTGTTTAGAAAGTACACTAAAACACACCCAGCCCGCAAGAATAATTCGGAAGAAAGTAAATAAATTCACAATTTATTTATAATCAATGGCTTCAGTATCCATAACCCTCGATTTTTTTGATGATCCGCCAGCGAACCGAAGACGATTTCGGGATTTTTTTGAAATCGCAGGGATGATTTTAGGATTTTTTGAACAAATTTTTAACAAAGTGTACTTGAATCAGCGGAACCGGCGCAAAAGTGTACCAGCCGACCCAAAAGGCCGTCGAGAGTCTCGAATTGCCGATGAATTGCGGTTTGAAAACGTTTTATGGCAAATTTCTCATCGTAATTCCGCCTCTCACGAACTAGTCCGGGGCATGGATTTTGAAACACTGAGCCGCTGGGCGAATGAGGAACTTCAAGCGCTGATCAAGATCTTGCCGGATGATGTGCGGGCCGCGGCCGTAAAGATCCCGGTTTCCATGGAGGAAAATCCGGGCGGCGGCGCGTTCGATCAGGAACTGGCTGGCGATGAACTCGGATTGTTTGAAGGCCCGACAGCAGACGAGGAGGCCGATCCCGCTGAGCTGCCGCGTATCCGCTTATTCCTCGCCAATCTCTGGGACTGGGTGGAGCAGGAGGAACAAGACTTCCGCGATGAAGTCGGCACCACCTTCCTCCACGAACTCGGCCACTACCTCGGCTGGGACGAGGACGAGGTGAACGAACGCGGGCTGGAGTGATGGTTGCGTGCGGAATGGATAACGGGTGATTTTCAAACGACATGACATGAGCCAAGACGCCGCCATTTTGGGAAACCCTCCGCAACACCTCGATTACAGCCTGCTGGGTGAGCAGGCGTCCCGCGCCATCGAACGCGGACTCGCCGAAGCCGACTGGTATCAATGTCAAGTCCCGCGCGCCACCCTGCGCAAGCTGCTTGAACGCCGGGACGGACCGGCGATTCGTGACACCCTCCTGCTTTTCTGCATCCTCGCGGGGACCGGCTGGGCGACCGCCGCGCTTTGGGGAAGCTGGTGGGCGGTCCTGCCCTACTTCGTCTATGCCACGTTCTATGGCACGAGCTCGGACAGCCGCTGGCACGAATGCGGCCACGGCACCGCATTCAAGACCGACTGGATGAACCGCGCGCTTTACGAGATTGCCTCGTTCATGGTCATGCGCGAGTCGGTCGTCTGGCGTTGGAGCCACACCCGCCACCACAGCGACACCATCATCGTCGGGCGCGATCCGGAAATCCAAGTGCCGCGCCCGCCCGACATGTTGGCCCACGTGCTCAGCCTCGCCAATGTCGGTGGCTACCGGACCTTTTTTCCGAAACTGCTGCTACACGCCACCGGCAGGATTTCCGAGCAGGAGAAAATCTTCATCCCCGAGAGCGAGTTCCCGAAAGTCTATCGGAATGCACGGATCTATCTGGCCCTCTATCTGGTAATCATCGCCTCGGCTGTCGCGATGCGGAGCTGGCTGCCAGTCTTCCTGTTCGTCCTGCCGCAGTTTTTCGGAACCTGGCTGATGATCATCCAGAACACGCCGCAGCACGCGGGCCTTGCGGAGAATGTGCTCGACCACCGTCTCAACTGCCGCACGGTGTATATGAATC
>CAYRLT010000114.1:0-18234 GCA_964425095.1 uncultured Luteolibacter sp. | reverse complement strand
TGAGGAAACTGATTTTTTCATACTCTCATTTCCCTCAGTGGTTCTCAGTGCTTCAGTGGTAAAACTGGTCGATTTCACAAAAGAACGCCCATTGACTATCAAAGTCGTAAAAATGACTGACTCGGAAGAATAATGTCAAATTTTGAAAATGAAGTGACTCTTCAATTGGAGCGCGGAATTCATTCCGCGAGAAACTTCATCGCATGGCCTCGCGGAATGAATTCCGCGCTCCAGTATGCCGTGCCGCAAGAGACGCCTTATTTGTTAGGTTCGGCATGATCCATGGATTTCAAGGGAAACCATAAAGTGAAATGACTGACGGTTCCAAGCGAGCTTTCAATTTCAAGCCCGCCACCCAACCACTCCATCCGTTTGTGGACGCTCATTAGACCGAAACCGCCATTCAAACCTTCCCGCACCCGGATGACTTCCGGATCAAAGCCGCAACCTGCGTCACTCACCTCGATTTTTAAAATATCATCGTCGGTCAACCACATGCGCAGCCCGGCTTCCTGAATCCCGGCATGTTTGACGATGTTGAATAACAACTCCCGCACGCATCGGAACGCCGTGACACTCGCATCAATGGAGGGTTGCACGCCCTCCTCGATATCCAATCGAACCTTAAGCCCGTATTTTTCGACACACCACGTCTGCAACCATTCGAAACCGGCGGCCAGACCGCATTGTCTTATGATCGGTGGGCTCAATTCCGCAGTGAGCGCGCGCGCCGTCTTCACCGAAGTCCGGATCATCTCTTTGATGTGGCCGAGCTCCCGTAACACTCCCGCATCGGTGACTTTGGATTTCAACATCCCGAGATTGAGCAATGCGGCGACTAACATCTGTTGCAAATCCTCGTGAATCACCAGCGCGATCCTTTGGCGTTCGCGCTCCTCGGCATGACTCAACTCATCAGCCAAGGCGCGCAATTCAGACTTCCGGTGCTGCAACTCCGCCGTTCTTTGGCGGACCCGTTTCTCCAGTTCCTCCTGAGCCATCCGGCGCTCGCTGATATCCGAGAACCCCACCCCGATGACTCCGGGATTCGTCTGAAACGCATGCACTTCAAAAAACCCGGCAACCCCGTTTTCATCTTCATAGCGAATCTCAAACCGCTGGTTATTCAACTCGCCTTTGGCAATCGACCGATAGATTTCCGGAGCATCCGTTCCCACTAGATTTGGAAACGCATCCTCCAGTCTCATGCCGATTAATCCGGCATGCTTGATGCCTAATTTCTCGTCAGCAGCGGCATTGGCATGCATTAGAATGATCCGGTCGTCATTCTGAAGTTGATAGATATAAAAAGCGGTGGGCGAGGTCTCGATGATGCTGCGAAATTTTTCCTCCGACTGGAGCAGCGCTTCCATCGCCTTTTTCCGATCGGTGATGTCCCGGGCCACGGCGCACATCAATCCATCGCCATACGGCACTGCCCTCCATTCCAACCACCGATAGGATCCATCCACGCAGCGGAAGCGATTCGCGAAATCCATCACTTGCTCTCCCGCTTTGATTCGAGCCACTTCATTCAGGGTGGCTGGGATGTCATCCGGGTGGATGAAACTCAGATACTTATGGGAGGTTAGCTCCTCATGGCTGTAACCCAGAACCTGTTCAAACTCCGGATTGACCCGCCGGAAGTGGCCGTCATTGCCGGCGATTCCCAGTAGATCATGGGACAGATTGAAGATCCGGTCCAAGTCCTCGTTTTTTTCCCGGACTGCGGCCTCCACTCGTCGTTGCTCGGTGATGTCGATGATGACCATGCGGCAGACTAGCCCGTTGGGCGATAGCCCGCCCTTCAAGCTGACGATCATGTTGGGTTGCCCTTGCTGCAACAAGGCCACCTCGCAAGGTTGCTTGCCATCGTCAGCGAAAATCCGTGACATAAAATCGCCTAAAACCCGGCGATTTTCCGGAGCCACGAATTGTGTGAAATCCTCGTCAAGAAGGAGTCCACGCTCGCGGCCGAGCATGCGCGCAGCCATGAAATTGACCTGCCTGATCAGGCCCTTGGAGCTGAGTGATAAATACCCTATGGGCGCGAAGTCATAAAGATCTGTCAGAAGTTTGGTGTTGGCTTCCAGCTCGCTGCGAGTCGCAATGAGTTCTTCGTTTTGAATCTCCAACTCCACCTGATGGACCATCAACTCGTGCAAGGCTTTCGCCATTTCCGCTGGCTCCAGCGGCCCGGTGTGTTGCTCTCTGTTCGCTACACGCTCTTCCGCCATCCGCCGCAACGGAAGGCCGGTGCCATGCATGCCTGCCCCACTCATGACTTTCCTCCCGTTCCTTCATTCGGTGTTAAGGAAACGTTGTGTTGCTTGGATTTGTATGCTTCCAGTTCGATCGCCAGTTTCCGGGCCTCGCTGACATCGAGGAACGTGATGACCAAGCCATCGATCATGCTTTCTTTGGTTCGATAGGGAATGATCCGCACGGCAAACCATCGCCCGTCGAGTGTTGGAACTTCCTTTTTTAAAGGAATCAAGGTCCGCAGCACCTCGCGTGTGTCCTGTGCCAGTCCGTCATAGTCGAGGCGGGAAACGATGTCCGTGACTGGCCGTCCCACATCGCCTGGGACGAGATTGATGATGTCCGCCGTCTGCGGAGCGAACCACCGCACATTGAGCTCGTTATCCAGAAACAAGGTCGCCGTGTCCATGCTGCTCAGCAGGTTCTTCATGTCGTTATTCGTCCGTGAGAGATCCTCCAGTTTGCCCATTAGATCCTGATTCACCACCTGCAACTCCTCGTTCATCGCCTGCATCTCCTCTTTGGATGTGGTGAGCTCCTCGTTCATCGATTGGAGTTCTTCATTGGCGGACTGCAATTCCTCGTTGGAGGATTTGAGTTCTTCGTTGGTGGTCTGCATTTCCTCGCGGAGCAAATGCAGTTCCTCTTGCGCGCTGCGCAGTTCGCGCCCCAACTCGATCAGACGGGTGCCTTGTTTTCCTGGCACCATGGTCTTGTCGGCAGGAGCCTCCGCCCCGACCACTTCGCGGAACACCACCATCACCATTCCCTGTAAGGCGGCGGGCTCGGCGATGGGGTGCACGATGACATCCACCACACGGTTCACCCCATTGGATTCGACCACCAGATCGCGCGCGGTGACGACTTCTTTCTTGCGGACCGCGCTGCGGAACACCTCGAACAAACTATGATTCAACTCACTGCGCGCCATCACGAACAAATTCCAGTTCGCCCGGCCCGCCGCAGGCTCAAGGTAGCGGTTGGTCTTGCCGTTGATGTAAAGAATGTCTCCCGCCTCGGAAACCAAAACCGCCACCGGCGCATAGTTGCCTAACAAAAATTCGTTAGCCCGCATCTGCAAATCCGGCTTCGGCAGTTGGGCGACAGCCGCCGCCACATCCACCGTCGAGCTGCGGCCAGGCGGCAGTGTGAAGATCACGGGAAAATGCATGCGTTCAAGTGGCGCGGCGGTCTCCAGTCTGCGGTAGATCCGCTCCTTGCCGGGTAAGGGCACAAACAGATCCGTCGCCGGGCCAATCGTTTCCGCGCTGCCGAGAACCAGAGTTCCGCCGGGGTTCAGGCAATAATGGAACAAGGGCAGCAGTTTTTTCTGCATCTCCGTGCTGAAATAAATCAACAGATTCCGACAACACAGAATGTCCAGCTTGGTGAACGGCGCGTCGGAAAGCAGATTCTGCTGCGCAAACACCACCATTTCCCGGATTTCCTTGCTCACGCGGTAACCGCTCTCTTCATGCCTGAAAAACTTCCGCAAGCGCTCTTCCGAAACCTCCTTGGAAATGCTATCAGGAAACAAACCTGCCCGCGCCCGGTCGATGGCATCCTTGTCCAAATCCGTCGCAAAGATCTGCAGTGACATTTTTGGCCGTGCACTATCCGCCGCCATCGCCTCCTGGAAGATCATCGCCAGCGTGTAAGCCTCCTCACCCGTCGAGCAGCCCGCCACCCAGGCCCGCAAAACCCCACCTTGCGGGTGTGCCTCGCTCAAGTCGGGAATCACCTCGGACTTCAGTCGTTCCCATACCGAAGAGTCGCGGAAAAAGCCGGTCACGCCGATCAACATCTCCTTGAATAACAACTCCAACTCCTGAGGGGTTTCGCGCAAATAACGCACATAATCCGCGACATCGCTCAAGTGGTGGAGGTCCATCCGCCGATCGATCCTCCGCCACAGGGTGCTGCGCTTGTAGGCTGAAAAATCATGCCCGGTTTGACGCCGTAACAAAATCAAAACTTTCTCCATGCCAATTCCGTCGGTACCCTCGGCATTCGCACTAGCCACCTCGTCCGCATACCCCGGTTCAGTCACGGGCGTATGCCGGAAATGCTCTAGAATCCGCCCCGGCAGTTCCTCCGCCGCAGCAATCACATCCGCCAGCTCGGCTTTAATCACGCTTCGGGCCATGCTGTCAAATTTCGCGGATTCCGGATCCTGCACAAAGACCACCCCGCCATGCTCCTTGATTGCCCTTGCACCCGCCGTGCCATCCGAGCCCATTCCAGATAGCACCACCGCCACACTTCGCTCACGCCAATCCTCCGCCAGCGAGCGAAAAAAGAAGTCGATCGGCTGTCGCGGCCCAAGTTCCGCCGGGTGCTCCAGTAAATAGAGGACTCCGTGGAGAATTGAGAGGTCCCGGTTCGGTGGAATCACATGGACGTGATTCGGTTCCGCCTTCATGCCATCGGTAATGCGAGACACCGGCATCATCGTGCGCCTTTGTAATAACTCCGACAACATGTCGTCATGCTTCGGGTCGAGATGCTGAACCACCACAAATGCCAGCCCGCTGTCCGCCGGTATGTGTTCGAAAAACGCCTCCAAAGCCTCCAGTCCGCCAGCCGACGCCCCAAGGGCTACAATCGGAAATGGCGGGATCTGTTCCGTGCCATGGGGCATCCGGGGTGGCGTTGCGGAAGCTTTCCGGGAGTGGGTTGTCGTGTTTTTTCCCGGACTGGCGGCCTTATCCCCTGACTTCTTCATGCCCGTAAGCTATCATTAGTCCTCATCCCTTGGCTACCCTATTTCATGCCCTTTGTGCAGGCGGGGCCTCTGCCATCCCGATGGCTCGGCACGTACGCGGATATCCTAACCGCAAGCATCACTTGCCCCGATATCGATGCACTCAAACCGCCAATTCCAGAATCGCCCCTGCGCCACTAAACTAAATCGGTGAAAACGCTTGCCCGAGATGGTTTTCAGGCTGCCGTTTCTCCCATCCAATCCACCCACCAAACACCGCCATGAGTGACCCCATCACTAGAAATTTCGATGCATCGATGCAGAAAACCTTTCAATGGATCGATGATTGCGGCCAAGCCCTGCTCGCCGACGATCGGCAGACCGCCTATCATGCCTTGCGGGGCGTGCTGCATGCCTTACGCGATCGGCTCATGCCCGATGAAGCCTGCGATCTTGCCGCAGAACTTCCGAGCATGCTTCGTGGGATGTATTTCGAAGGCTGGAGGCCTTCAAACAAGCCGCTTAAAATGAATCGGCAGGAGTTCCTGGAGCAGGTCAAATCCGAGGTCTGCCAGATTTCCTGGGATCTCGATCCCGAGCATTGTGTCTCCGCCGTGTTCGGTGTCTTGCAGAAACACATCGCGGCGGGTGAGATTTCCGACATCCGCGGCACCCTGCCAAAACAATTTCAAGAGCTTTGGCCCGCCGCGTAAGCGGGAAATTTCCCCGCGTACGCAAAATCGCCAACGGTTTTATCGCGATCTGCTGATGTCAATGTCGGGAAGCACCCTATTTCGGAAATTACCGGATGGCACTAAGGTAACCGCCGTGAATCCATTCCCCGAACCACTGGCCGTCGAAGTTGAAACTGAAGAAATGATCGTCAATGGCATCCTGGAAATCCCGCCCAACGCCAAATCCATCATCATTTTCGCTCATGGGTCCGGCAGAAGTTGCCTCAGTCCACGCAATCGGCTCGTCGCCCGCTCATTGCTTCAAAAAGGCTTCGCCGTCCTCCTTCCCGACCTCGCCGATCCCGATGAGGACTCGTCGGATTCCGTCGCTCTGCAGGATCCCGCATACATCGCCCGCATCGCCAGTCGGCTGACCTCCATCATCGACTGGCTCGCCGAAAACCCAAAAACCAGCGACCTGCGCATCGGCCTGTTCGGAGCGCGCACCGGGGCGGCCGCTGCGATGATTGCCGCCGCGAATCGCCCGTCGTTGGTGCGCGCGGTGATTTCGCGGGGTGGTCGCCCGGATCTCGCGGAGGATTTCCTCCAACATGTGCAGGCACCCACTCTGATGATCGTCGGTGGCAAAGACTCCGCCCACATCGATCACAACCGCCACGCCTGCGGCAAAATGCAAGATCGGCCGATGCTCGAACTCATGGATGGCGCCAACCATCTTTTCGCCGAGCCCGGCATGATCGAAAAAGTCGCTTCGATGTCCTATCTCTGGTTCCATCGGAATCTCGCGATGTGCGGTTGATCAACCACCGGTGGCTTTCAAGGAAACAAGGTATTCGATGAGCGAGGTGAAGTCCTCCAGGGTGAGGCCGGCGGCGAGGCCTGGCGGCATCATCGAGTTGGGCAAATGCGTTTCCTCGGCCACATCGGCCCGTTTGATTTGGCTCACTTGCCCGGCGATGTCGCGCAGTTCGATCACCCCATCCGCTTCGCTCGTGACGAAACCAATCTTGGCACTGCCGTCCTTGAGTTTGATCAACGAGGTTTGGAATCCCTGGGCGACTACTTTGTTAGGATCGAGCACGGATTCGATAAGATAGTCGCGGCTGAACTTCGCACCGGCGGCTCCGAGATAAGGCCCCTTCTGCTCGGCCTTGGGATCGATGGCATGGCAGGCGATGCATCCTTGCGAGGTGAAAAAACGCGCGCCATCAGAGACACTGCCCTTGCCGGTCATCGCCGCTTTCACCACATTTGAAATCGGTAGGTCCGCGACTTTTTTGCCACTGTGCATGGCGCCTGCAACCGCGGCCTTCGCGGCCTTCGCGGCATTGACGAGCTCGGAATTGTCCCACTGCATGCCGGCCTCGATTTGCGGATCGAACCCCTTGAGTTTGAGCTCCTCAATCGCTTGGAAAAACCCGACCTCGCGCGGGTTTTTTTGCACCTCGCTCTGAACTTGCTGCTTCGCCTTGGAATCGGCCAGCGGGCTGTTGAGCACGGTGAGCATGGCCATCCATGCGATGCGACTCGCCGCATTGCCTTGCTTCGCGGCGATCTTGCGCAACGCCGGAATTTGTTTTCCCCGCTCCGGCGAATTCACGAAATCATTCACGCATTGGGCGGTCTCGGCTGTGGGGTTCTTGTCCTGTGTCCAAACGGCCAGCACGTCCAATCGGAAGTCCATGGATTCTTTTTCGCCGGCTTTGATCAAGGCTTTGTATAACTCCACCCGCTGCGCGAGCGGCCGCTTGGAATCCTTCGCCGCCTCGACTAACAACATGAGCTGTGGACGATCCAACCGTTTCGCGCCAAGCGCCATCAGCACGGTATCGACACCCGCTAGTTTCAAATTGGAAACCGGCAGTCGGTTCTTGCCAAGGACGGTCAGCAACTCGTTCTGCCGTGCCGGAGAAATCATGCCGAAACCCTTTTCGATCATCGGGCGGATTTTCGCGGTGCCTTCCCATTCGACGGGTTCGTAATACGGGCCACGGTCATCGGGCCGCGTGTTCCACCAGCTTTTGAGATCCCATTCTTTTTCCTGATAACTCAGCCTGGCGAGTGCGCTGAGAAGATCGAAGCGTTGATCGGAATCGGTCGATTTCTCAAACAAGGAAATCAATCCGTTCACGACATCCATCCGGTGGATTCTTTGAAGCGCGAGCAGGGCAAGCTTACGCGTGGCGGCATCACCGGATGCCTCAAGACAAGCCGGAATATTTTTCAGCAATGCCAGCGTCTGCATCGCCGTGTGCTGCAAACGGGGCGAATCGCCCTCCTCCTGCCAATCGCGCGAAGCGGCGAAAATCGCGGGCACCGCATCCTTGGCCTTCAGTCGCTCAAGACCGATGAGTGCCTGCAACACG
Source organism: uncultured Luteolibacter sp. (assembly GCA_964425095.1). Taxonomy (GTDB): domain Bacteria; phylum Verrucomicrobiota; class Verrucomicrobiia; order Verrucomicrobiales; family Akkermansiaceae; genus Luteolibacter. Next base: position 10,207 of record CAYRLT010000114.1, on the reverse strand, counting down.
ACGCGCGGATTCTTGTCCTTGAGCGCATCGACGTAGGCGGCCACCGGGACATCTTTGAGCTCGTTGAGTGCATCGGTCATCGCGCGCAATGCGGGCTCGCGCAGGGTGGCATCGCCGGTGAGTTTGACTAACAACTTGTTGCCCTCCGTGCCATAAAGTTGCTTGTAAGTAAAGATCGCCGCCGTGCGGATCGCAATGGATTGTTTTGCATCACTTGCAATGGCGAAAACGCTGTCCTTGAAAGCGGGTTTCTTGCCGCGCTTGAGGATCTCGCGCTGGCTTTCCAAACGTTGCACGGCGCTCGCCGAGGCGATGAGTTTTACTAAATCGGCGTCGGTCGCCTTGGTGACATCGACATACTTCGCAGGCGTGGCACCGGCAAAGACGACCTGATGGATCATGCCCACGGGTTTTCCCGCACCGGCAAAATTGAATGCGCCGCCCCGCCAATCCGCGAGATAGAGGCGGGAGTTGCCATCGACATCGATGTCAACCGCACGCGGGAGTTTTACAAATGTCTTCTGCTCGACCTTGAAACTGGCCCCCGATCGTTTCCATGGATGGTAGTGGACGGTTCCCGTGGTCCAGTCCGTAGAGAACAAGGCATCGGTGAATTCCGCAGGGAAACCCGGTTCGCTGAGCCACAAGGCGCCCGTGCCGGACCCGCCGCCATAGTCCGCCAATGGCTTGATCGCCTCGTCCGCGAAGTTTTGATAGAGCCGCGGATAACCATGATCGCCAAGTGCGGTATAATGATGGAAGCGGGTGTTCCAACCCTTGCCGTCGTTGGTGTTGTCACGGCTGAAAAGGTCCAGTTCGGGCGAGATGGCGGTGTCGCAGATGTTGCGGACCATCAGCGCATAAGGCTCCACCTGCGAGCCATCCGGCCGCACGCGGATCACGCCGCCACCTTGCAAGGTATAACTCGATCCGTCCGTCCCCTTGGCCGGGGTGGTGCCGAAATCGCCGACCGAGACGTAGAGCCAGCCGTCGATGCCCATGCGCACTCCATTCGTTGTGTGGTCCGCACCGCGTGGATGTTCGATGCCGCCGCCGAGTCCGGAAAGCAGTTGTTTCCGCTCATCGGCCACCCCGTCGCCATCGGTATCGCGGAAGCTGCTGAGAAATGGGGGATGGATCAAATATAGCGTGTCGCCCACAAAATGTCCGCCGCGCGGGCTGTCCACGATCGGCACGAAATGGATGAACTCGTCGGCCTTGCCGTCGCCATCTTTGTCGCGGCAGCGGATGATCCGGCCGAAATCTTTCTTGTGTCCGAGTGAACCGTTTTGGTCGGAGGAAACGTAAACGTCGCCATTGGCCGCAGCGGTGATCGCCGCAGGGTAATCGGCGTTCGGCGGTCCGGCGAACTCGCGGAGGGTGAATCCCTCGGGCACGGCGATGGCAGACGCTGCGGTTGCGCAGAATACGAGGGTGGCGGCGTTACGGATCATGAAGCGAATCAATACGGCATCTTCCCGCAGGTCTCTCAAAAAGTTTCCGAAGCGCGGCGGCAAGCGGCCAGACTCTCAAAGAAGCCCGCACTTCCCATTTGATTTTTTCCCGGGGACGCGTCACAAGCTCCGGGCATGGCCAAAGCGAAGAATGAAAACCGGGTGGTGGTGAAGGTGTTTATCTATGGAATTCAACCGCAGATTTGGCGCAAATTTTCGATTTCATCAAATGTGACGTTCATTCAATTGAGCGATGCGATCCAGAGCGCAATGGGCTGGGACAATAAGCACCCTCACGAATTCCGCCACGGCAAGGGGAAACGGCTCGTCGATGTGATCGGACCGGTCGGGCTGGAAGATCAAACGGCAGGCGAATTCCAAGACGAAGCCGTGCTCACGGTCGCAGAGTTTCTCGGCAAGCGCCGCCTGCCGCTGCGCATCCTCTACCGCTATGATTTTGCGGATGAATGGATTCACGAAATCGTGTTTGAAAAATGGGTGGCTGGTGAGGGCGGGCCGGAAATGCTCGATGGTTTGCGCAATTGCCCGGAGGAGGATTGCGGCGGGACTTTCCAATACATGCAGGCACTGCACGGCGAAATCGAGTGGCTGCGGCCAGGCTACGATCCCGAGGCATTTGATGTGAAGGCAGTTTCTTTCGAACCGAAAAAGGCGCGGCGTTCGCGCTGAACCTAGAATCCGCAGTTCGCCTGGTGTTTTGAGGCTTTTTAACCACGGATTAACGGATTTTAACGGATTTCACGGAGAGAATATGAAAATTGGAAACCTGCTCCTTTTCGCCCAATAGGTGAAACTTGATTTTTTCATAACTCATTCATAACTCATTCATAATCTGTGAAATCCGTGTAATCCGTGGTTTCCAATTGCGGACTTTAGGACAATGCCTTTAAGGCATTGGACTTTAGGATGAAGTCGGCTCAAACAGCGGAGAGTTTTTCAGCGATCGCTGCCTGCACGCGGGCGGCTTCCAATTCGTGTTGGCAGCGCAGGTCCAGCGGGCATTTCGCAAGCAGGCAGGGTGCGCATTCGACGTGGCGTTTCACCACCGCGTGCCGCTTGCCGAGCGGGCGTTTCCACACCGGATCATTCGGGCCGAAAAGCGTGATGCAGGTCGCTCCGACATGCGCCGCCAAATGCGGCAGCGAGCCGTCGGCCGCGATGACGAATTGGCGGGCCGCGAGCATGGGGAGCGCGGCCGACACTGGAGATGCTTGGATAAGCTCGACACTCTCGCCGAGTCCCGTTGCGAGCGATTTTCCCAACCCTCGTCCGCCATCCATAGCGGCGATGCTCACGCGGCGGCCGCTTTCAATCAAACCACGCGCGATTTCCAACCATCGTTCCAATGGCCATTCGTGGCTCGGACCGAAGTCGGAATCCGGGCTGAGCAGAAAGGCGTTAGATTTTGATTGGGTGCCGAGATCGGCGGGTGCGAAAAACTGCGGATTGAGCGTATCGATGCCCATTTCCTCGACCACGGAAAGATAGAATCTGACGCGATGCTCTAAGGGTTGTTCCTCCGCCACAAGAGGGTGGGTGAGTCGTCTTGCGAGTTTCCTTTCGTTTGGCCCGAGGCGTCTCGGCACGTCAGCGAGTTTGGCTACTTCCGCGGCGAAGCCGTCTTCCCAGACGAGGGCGGCTTGCCAAGCACCCTTGACCGTGGCCGCCGCAGCCTTTGGTTTCGTTTTCGCAGGGAACGCGAGCACCTGCAAACCCGGCAACGTTTCCCAAAATTCTTTCTGCTCATCCCGGCAAATCACGCCGATCACCAAGCCAGACGCCATCAACGCCCGCAGCGCGGGCACGGCGAAACACGCCTCATCCCATCGCTCCGGTGCGGCCACCCATAGGTTTCCTCCTTGTGTCGTCACGCGCCCATGCTAACGCCCACATCGGTCAGGGGAAACGGCAAATGCATGTGGAAGAACCATTTTTCTCCGCGCAGTTCTCCGCGACCTCCGTGATCTCCGCGTTTCGATTTTATCAAATAAAGGGAATTCCGATGCGTTGTTGCGGGTTGCAACAAGAGGAAATCCGTGTAAATCTCGCGGTGTGTGGGAAACAATTCAATCGAGTGCGCTCTGGGACGGAGTCGGGGTTGGCGCGGCCTGGGTGGTCACGGGCTGTCTGCTGCTGGCTGGGGTGATCGGCTGCGTGATACCGATTTTGCCGGGCCATTTGATTCTTCTCATGGCTGCAGTGGCGCATCGGTTGATGCTGGGCGCGGAGGGTTCCGGGCTTGAATGGTGGTCGTTTGTGATCCTTGCGACGCTGATGGTGATTTCTCAAACGATTGAGATGGTCAGCGGCGCGGCGGGCACCCGGTGTTTCGGCGGGACGCGCTGGGGCGCAGTAGGGGCATTGGCCGGCGGAATCGTAGGTATATTTTTCATGCCCTTCGGCCTGTTGCTCGGACCATTGGTGGGGGCGTTTGTTTGCGAAATCTACTTTGCACGCAAGGAAACGCAGGCCGCATGGCATTCGGGCGTCGGATCGATGGTCGGAACACTCGTGGGAATGGGCGTGAAGATGGTGATCGGCCTGGTGATGATCGTTTGGTTTTTTATCGATGTGTGGTTTGTCGGTTAGACCCTTCAATGCAAGGAAATTGCTTTTGGTATGATGGCCGCTGAGAAAGCTCATGTGGGCTGGAGAATTCACCGTCTCTTGCTGCCCAAGCGATGGCTCCCTATGTGGAACCTTCATGAAGCGTAGCGGCCCCCGAGTCTTTGCCGTCATGGGAATGGTCAATGTCACCGTCGAGGAACACGATGCGACCCTCGCGATAGTCCATTGGCTGGGATGCCTGCTCCTCCAATCTGGCGAGCTGGTTCCACGATCCTTATCCTGCCGATGCCAAAGCGCACGAAATGGTTTTTTTGGGTTCTGATACTCCAGGAGTAATAGCAGGCTAGAGTAAAACATTTGCGGGAGCGGGGCGTAAATGTGAAAGATCAATATCGAAGATCATCTTAACGATCTCATTTCCAATCATGAGAAAGCCTCTCTTTTCCTAGGCCTCCACCGCCTCGCCACCTCCGTCGCCGAAGCGTTAAAGGTCAAGAATGCTCCCACAGGCAGGTCGCGCCAATGCACAACGATTTCAGGAATCTCCGCCAAAACTAAATTACTAAAATTAGCGTAAAAAACAATTTCACGACACACTATGCGTGCCCTGTCCAATCGAAACGAACCGCCACGAAATGCGCGACTGCACATGTTCGCACTGGCGATCAGCTTGTTGATTTTTTCCAATCGCCTGATGGCAGACGTGAACGTGCTGATCATTGGGTCGGCGCATTCGTATTCCGAAGCTGGTGAGAGTGACGCTGTTCATGAAAAGCCATTTGATCCGACAGCGATCGCCACGCACCTCCAGGGTATTCTTGCCCAGGACCCTGCCATCGCTGAGCCCGTCAATGTTGAGTTTGAGGATATTTACAAGACCAAGCTTCAGACGGTGGTCTACAGTGCCAGCAATCCCCATCCGTTCACCTCACATTGTTTCAGTCTCGCCCAGCATTACATGTGGCCGGAGGGCAAGGCCGTACGCATGGCCAACTTGCGCGGCGAAGGAGCCCGCGTTTGGGATTACATCGTGCTTTGCAACGATCCTTACATCACCGCAAATTTTCCCGGTATGGTGGCTGAGGGGGTGAAGTTGATTAAGCAGGAAGTTGCCAAGAGTGCCAATCCCGCGCAGGTCGTTCTGCTAGGACAATGGCCGGAAAGCAGCTCGACGTTCACGACTGCCCAATTCAATGAAATCTCCTACCGTGTGGGCAACTCCGCCAGCCTCACTGTGGTGCCTGCCGGAAAGGCCTGGGACAGCTATGGTTCAAAGGATACAAGCTCTAACCATCCCACACCACATGGTGAGTATCTTGCCGCCGCCTCCATTTACAGCAAGCTTTTCAACCGCAGCGCGAAGACATCGGTTTATGATTATCCCTCCGTGGGCGATGCGATTGCCGACCACGCCCTGTCGGTGGTGCAGGCCAATACCGGTGTGGCGCAATACTCGGGCACCTACACCTCCTACAACCCCTTCCAGATGAAGTATCTCACCAAGCGGGTGGTGAGTTACCGGGAAACAGGCACCAGCACGGAAGACCGCATGTCTCAGGCATTGGACCGCTTGGATGACGTGCAGCGGATCACCTTCAACACTTCGGGTTATGCCGGAGTCCCGGGGACGCGTTGGGATTTTAACTATGGCCGCGGCAACGACTGGTGGGAACCTGAAAAGCAGTACGATGTGGATCCAAACAAATATGACTGGGTGTATGGCTTCCCTATGCACCATTACGACACCGCATCGGCCCCCACCACGATGCCCTACGGCATTGATAAGCATTATTACTATTCGGTCACTTATGAAGACGGCACGGATCTCGGCATCCCCTACAACATGATCCGTCCGAACTCCAGGGAACCCGACTGGCCGGAGGCTGTTAGGTCGATTCCGATCCGGTTGATGTGGCAGAAAATGTGTGAGGTTTCCCCCGGTTTCAATCCCTTGGGTGACAGCACCCACATGCACCCCAACCTGAATGACGCAACGGCGGCCTTCATGTACACTTTGATCTCCGGACGTTGCCCGGTCGAGCCTGAGCCTGCTGTCGCCAAGACCAGCACCACATGGATGCAATGGCTGGGACACAAGACCGGTTATGAAACCGCCTGGCAAATGTCCCACCTCACCACCCGTGCTCCGGGCTTCCGCGTGTTGCCCTCCTCAGCGGCGGCGACGACAGTCACACCGACGACCAAGGAAACGATGACGGTGGAGTTTCTGAGTCCACCACAGAGCGATGTGACCGTGAACATTTCGATCTCCAATGCCAATGCGGCGATTGTCGGATCGAGCCAATTGGTTTTCACCCCGCAGAATTACATTATCCCCCAGAATGTCACCGTCGCCGGTATTTCTGGCATCGCTGCGAGCGAATCCTTCAACGTGGTGTTCTCGACGGTTTCCACGGATGAGGTTTACAACAGCCTTAGCGACTCATGGGGATACACGACTACCCGCAGCGCGCCAGTCACCCTGACGCGAGTCAACAAGACAACCATCCAAGCAAGCGCTTCCCAGAACCTGCCGGTCACCATCAATCTGAACACCGCGGGCGCAACTTCCGCCAACACGATTCTGGCGGGTCCAAGCCGCGGTTCGGTGGTGTGGTCGGGTTCCAACGTCATTTACACCCCCGGCACTGATTTTACAGGCGTGGACGGATTTTCTTTTGCGACAAACAATGCAGGCACCCTGTCGGTCGGGTATGTGGAGATCACGGTGTCGGCTCCCGTTCCGAATGGCATGGTTTCCTATCGTGGAAACGGCAGTTCTGGCGGAGCGGTTCCCTTTGACACAAATTCCTATGCACAAAACGCGACTGTCACGGTTCTCGGCAATACGGGAAATCTAACCAAGCCTCTAAGCGCATTTAACGGATGGAATACCGCCGCGGACGGGTCCGGAACGGATTACAACGCCGCGTCAACCTTCACCATGGGAGCCAGTGGCATGATTCTCTATGCCAAGTGGATATCAGCGCCCACCTACACGGTGACTTACAATGCGAATGTCAGCAGCACCGGTGTTGTGCCCTCGAGTCAAATCAAGACAGACGGGGTGGATCTAACCCTTGCGACCAACATCGGTATTCTCACCAGAAATGGATACACGTTTGCGGGGTGGAACACCCTGGCCAATGGCACGGGCACCACATACGCCGTTGGTGGCACGTACAGCGACAACGCCAATGTCACCCTCTATGCAAGATGGACGCCGAATAACTACACCGTGACCTTCAATGCCAATGGCGGCGGAACCCCAAGCCCGGCAAGCAAGGTGGTGACGAATGCTTCACTCTATGGGGATCTGGCGACGATTTCCTATCCAGGCTTTATCTTCAACGGTTGGTTCACGGCGACTACTGGCGGCACCAAAATCCTGCCGGCAACAACGGTGAACATTTCGAACAATCAGACGCTCTATGCACAATGGACGGCTGGAACCGCATACATTGTTTCCTACAATGCGAATGGAGCCGATTCCGGAACGGTTCCGGCGGATCATAACAAGATCGATGGTCTGACATTGACTTTGGCGACCAATAGCGGCGGCCTGGCCCGGACGAATTATACCTTTACCGGTTGGAATACGGTGGCCGACGGCTCAGGCACGGCCTATGCGGCAGGTGCTTCCTACACCGACAACGCAGCCGTCACCCTCTATGCCCAGTGGGCCCTCAATACCTATGCTGTTAGATACAACGGCAATGGCAGCACCGGTGGTGCCGCTCCGACCGCCCAGACCAAAACGCATGGCATTGATGTCACCCTTTCCGATGTGGGCACTTTGGTTCGCACGGGATATACTTTCATCAACTGGAATACCGCCGCTAACGGTTCCGGAACGGCGTATGCTCCAGGCGCAGCCTACACCACTGATGCCGCCGTCACCCTCTACGCCCAGTGGACGGCTCTTCCCACTTATGCGGTCAGCTTCAACGGCAATGGCAACAGCGGAGGCACCGCTCCCCTCAATCAAGTTAAAATCCAAGGCATCAATCTTACGCTCTCTGATGCTGGAACCCTGGTCCGCACGGGTTATGCCTTTGCAGGTTGGAACACCATCCCCGCTGGCGGCGGCACTTCATACGCTGCCGGTGCAACCTACTCGATCGATGGAGCCCTCTCGCTCTACGCCCAGTGGACGCTTCTTCCAACCTACACGATCAGCTACAGCGGCAATGGCAGCACCGGTGGCACCGCCCCCGGCGATCAAACCAAAATCCAAGGATCTCCTATCAGTCTCTCTGGAGTGGGTGACTTGGTTCGCACGGGTTACACCTTCGCCAATTGGAATACCGCAGCCAACGGTTCCGGCACGGCTTATTCTGCCGGAGCCAGTTACACGGCAGATGTGCCCGAGACACTCTATGCCCAGTGGACCATCAACACCTATGCGGTTACTTATGACGCCAACGGCGCCACTTCGGGTGCTGCCCCGGCCAATCAGACCCAAACCCACGACGTCAGTCTGACCCTGCAAACCAACAGCGGCACCCTGGACCGCACCGGCTACAGCTTCAACGGTTGGAATACCGCCGCCAATGGCACAGGCACCACCTATGCCACTGCCTCACCCTACACGGCCAACGCCGCCGTCATTCTCTATGCCGCTTGGACGGCTAACAGCTACACTGTCACCTTTGACGCCAATAGCGGTGACGCACCAAGCCCAGCGAACAAGTCGGTGACTTATGCTTCCACCTATGGCACCTTGGCCACCACCAGCCGCACCGGCTACACTTTCAACGGTTGGTTCACCGCGGCCTCCGGCGGCACCCAGGTGAATAGTGGCACGACAGTCACGACGGCCGGGAATCACACCTTGTTTGCCCAGTGGACAGCGGGTTCTTACACCGTCACTTTCGACGCCAATGGCGGCGACGTGCCGAACCCGACTAGCAAGTCGGTGACGTATGGATCCACATACGGAGCATTGGCTACCACGAGCCGTGCCGGCTACACCTTCAGCGGTTGGTTTACAGCGGCATCGGGCGGCACCCAGATCAGCAGTAGCACAACAGTCGCCATCACCTCGGCGCAAACCCTTTATGCCCAGTGGATCGTTGGGGTTCTCCTCACGTGGGATGCCAATGGAACCGGGACCGACCAGACCAATGGTGCTGGTGCATGGGAAACCGCCAATCTGTGGTGGAACGGAACATCCAATGCCAATTGGCAATCCGGTGCCAGCGCACGCTTCGGCGGCCTGAATACCGCAGGCGGAGCGGTGACTCTTGCCGCCCCGACGACGGTGGAAAACTTCACCTTCAATCCATTCACCGGCACCTATACTCTAGGCACGGCGGGACAGGCCATCACCCTCAACAGTGGCATCACCAAGAACGCCGGGTCGGGCGCGGTCACATTTGCTAGCCCGATCACCCTTGGTGCTCCACAGAGTTGGACAAACAATTTCACCACCCTTCTAAAAACCGGTAATGGGACCCTGCTTACGAACGGCGGTTTTCAACTCACCTTTGACGGCACCGGCGATTTTGAAATCGGTCAAACGAATGCCGCCACCCCGACCCTCACCGGATCCGGGGCATTGGTCAAAAACGGCACCGGCAGAACCGCCATCGGCGGAAACAACACCGCGGGTTTCAGCGGCGACATTACCATCAATGATGGCGTGCTGAACTATGGCGACGTCCCCACATCACTCGGCACAGGCAATGTCAAGATCACCAACGGGATTTTGGAATCTCGTTGGAGTACTGGAAAAACCTGGGTTCAGGGAATCGGCGCAGGCCAGATCCAGATCACCGGCGGAGTCAGTGGCTTTAACAGCGGTAATGGCTGCACCTTTAACATAGGGAATGCTGTCTGGGGCAGCTCCACATTCAATCCCACGGTGTTCGTCTTGAATAGCGCTATCGTCGGCGCCTCACAAACAGTCACGTTTTCGAGCAACATCGACCTTAATGGAGCCGACCGCACCATCCGTTCCGACCAGACATACGGCACCACTGGCAACGGCACGTTCTCCGGCGTCATCAGCAACAGCACAGGCACCGCCGGGCTCATTAAGGTCGGCAGCGGCCATCACACCCTTTCCAACACCGCCAATACCTATAACGGCAACACCACAATCAGCGAGGGCATCTTGAGTGCTGCTGCCACCGGCTCGCTCGGCAGCGCCACCAACACCC
>CAYRLT010000113.1:0-11225 GCA_964425095.1 uncultured Luteolibacter sp. | reverse complement strand
GGAGCGGGGTTTGTTTCTTCTGGTTCTTGCGGTGTGCCCATCCCTGAATCGTCAGGATGTAATTACAAAGTACAAGTTTATTATCAGAGAATAAGAAATTTAGATGCGTTTGCCCTGGCGCGAGTTTGTCTTGCTCGTCCCACAGGCGGATGGAGACGCGGGTTGCGTGAGAGTGTTTGAGGATGTTATGAATCGCTTCTTTGTAGAACAGGAACAAGTGGCGTTTCGCATCGAGCGAGAGCTTGGCCGCGGTTTTGTTAGATTCACATTCGAGAGTGAAGGGCGTCTCTCGTAGTAGACGGCTGGCGGTTTCACGCATGCGGATGACGAGATCGCCAACGGAGTCCTGGCGGCGTTCCAAGAGCCAGACGATGTCTCTCATGGCAAGTGAGCTTTCACGGGCGATCGACTCCACTTCAACGAGATCTTCGCCGATTTCTTCCGGGCCATTCAGGCGGACGAGATCTTTTTGGGCGGTGCGGGCGATGAGTGAGATGCTGCCGAGGTTGCTACCGATGTCGTCATGCAAGTCAGATGCGATGCGTTTGCGGATTAGAGTGAGCTGCTGCTTGGATATCATGCGGCGGCGTTCGACAATGAAGACTGGAATCATGAAAGTCAGGCCGAGTATGACAGCGGAGCCCCAAGCGGCATTGAGTTCGCTGTTGGCGGCTATTTGCTGATAGATCGGCCTCAGTGATTTGAGTTCTTTTTCAATGCGTCCCCGCTCGGTGAGTTGATTTAGCCATGTGGCGACGGAGAAAATTTGTTTCTCTGAGCTGAAGCCATCGGTCAATGAGCTGATTTCAGTGGTCTTATCGGAGTGGAGGCGTGTGATGGGACGTCCTTTCGCGAGATTGTGGCCGAGGGACCAAACTTCGATTTCCGATAGAGCATGGATTTTCCGGTTTCCCATTATCGACGGGCGGATCGCAGTCAGGACTAGGGTTTTGGCGTTTTTTCCGTGCAGTGGAATCACGAGAGGCGTCATGTGACTCGCTCCAGACAGGGGGGTTTCCCATTTGAAAACCGTCTCAGCACTTATTCCATTTTCCTGCAAAATGCTGATTTCAAGGGATTCCGGTAAAACCGAGTCCTTGAAGGAACGGTTCATCTGATAGGGAAACAAGACGATTCGATCCAGCGGGCTTGTGGTGCCGAGGGTGAGCGTCCATCTGGTGGTTTCCTCATCGTTGGAGAGATGGACGGTATCGCCGGAATTGTCGCCAGCACGGGTGCCGTGCTGCCAGATTCCGAGTGTGGTGCGGCCATCAGTCAAAGCCTCTGGATACCAGATGCCGTCGACGTTCAGGCTGCCGGTTGTGGTGACGGTGGCTCCGAATGAAACTGGATCGCCATTGGAGAGGACGAAGATTTCCGATAAACCAAACAAATCGGTGGTGCCCAGATTGTGGCCTTCTTGCACGGTGAGTCGTACATATCTAGCCGTATTCTTGGCGATATCCTTGGCGATATCCTTGGTATGAAAGGAAATGGGGATACGGTCTGGAGCTGGGTATTGAACCGTGCCTGAAGTAAACAGGACCGTCCGTTGGCTGAAATCAACCTGATCGGAGAGATCCAGCGTGAAACGTTTGGGAAAAATTTCCGGGTCGTTGAAAAATTCCCGTTGGATGGGGACCAAATAGATGGAGTCGATCGGTACGGATTTGCCGAGATCCAAGATAATCGATGGATCTTCGCCGCTGCGATTGCCGCGAGTCCCCCGATAGCCGAGCCCGACCTTCAACGGGTATTCGCAATATTGCGTGAGGGAGGAGGCTCTGAGATCGAGCCAATCCACGCGGTTTTCAACATCGACGAGTTGTGAATTAAAAAAACGCGCGAGTTGTGACACCGGATCGCGAACGGGTTGGGCGGACACCGGATCGGCATGCATTTGGCCCCCGCAGGCAGTGAGCGATAGAGCCAAGGCGAAATGCCGCCTAAAACGATGTGGATGCCATCTCATTCAGCTAAATATTGCATACGTTTTTGACGAGTTTTTTGAAATGATCAATTTATTTTAATAAAAAGTTCATCTTTTGGAGAGGGTAGGATAGTTGCGTCTGGTGTTGGGCGAGCAAAACATTCGGACGAATTCGCGGGCGATTTTCGCCGTGTTGTGGATTGTGTTTTTTTTTCACGGGATGGGGCCGGGGTTCTGGGTTTCCGCGTTGACGAATATTTTACGGGCAAGGGGACTCGGGGCATGGGTGCCGATGGTGTTCATGGTGCCGCCGTTGTGTGCGCTGGTAGGGCCACTGATCGGTGGTGCGCTGGCGGATCAACGGGTTTCGGCTGATCGTTTGTTCGCATGGTGTTCGCTGATGGCATCGGTGGTGTTGTTCGCGGCGTTCGGGAGTTTGAAGGCGGGGTGGCATCCGCTGTGGTTTGTGGGTTTATTGGGCGTGTATTCGTTGTTGTCCGGGCCGAGTTGGGGATTGCTGGCGACGGTTTCGTTGACGCATTTGTCGCATGGTGCGCGGCAGTTTCCCTTGGTCCGGGTGGGCGGGACGTTGGGGTGGGTGGCTGGCGGGCTGATGACGAGTTATTTGCTGCATGCGGACACCAGCCCGGTGGCGGGCTATGCGGCGACGGGAGCGTGGGTTGTTTCGGGGTTGCTGGCGTTTTTACTGCCTCATACGCCGCCGCTTGGAACAGGGGTCTCGTTGAAAAGTCGCTTGGGCTTGGATGCGTTCTCGTTGATGAAACAACGGGATTATCTAACATTTTTTGTGGTGACCGCGTTGTTTTCGATCCCGCTCTCGGCATTTTACATGTATGGGCCGGAGTTTTTGAAAGTGCTGGGTGATCCGCATCCGACGGGGACGATGACTATCGCCCAGATGCTGGAGGTGGGGAGTATGTTGGTGGTGGGCGCGGTGATGACGCGCTACCGGGTGAAGGCGGTTTTGCTATGGGCGCTAGGGCTCTCCGCGCTGCGTTTCGGAATGAGTGCGTGGGCGGGAGTGACGGGCGACATCTACTGGCACATCGGGGGCGTGGCGCTGCACGGTTTGTGCTACACATTCTATTTCATCACGGCGCAGGTGTTTTTGAACCGACGGGTGGACCCGGGGATGAGGGGGCAGGCGCAGGGACTGCTATCGATGGTATCCGGCGGATTCGGGCCGTTGTTAGGCGCGCTGATCTGCGGTTGGCTGCGAGCCACATGTGTGACCGACGACGGCCAAGGATGGTCGCTGTTCTGGACGATTCTGGCGGCGATGATCGCGGGGTGTTTCGCGCTCTTCGCCGTGTTCTATCAGGGATCAAGTGCGGATCTTAGAGACCCGGAATGCCAAGACCGCCGGTGAGTTTTTTCATCTCGGTAGCGCTGCGGTCCTTGCCGGTGTTGATGGCATCCTGCACTCCTTTGAGGACCAATTCTTCGAGGAACTCGACGTCGGAGGGATCGACGACGGAAGGATCGATTTTGATCGAAACGACATCGCCGGAGCAGGTCGCGGTGACGGTGACCTTGCCGCCGCCGACGGATGACTCGACGATTTGTTGGGCGAGTTCTTCTTGTTTGGCGGCGAGCCCGGCTTGCATTTGCTGGGCTTGTTTCATCAGTTTGGCGATATTCATAGAGGTGTGTTGTGGGTGATTGAGTTATTGGCGATTGGTGCCGAAATCCGGATTGCGATGGTGGTGGCGGATGACGAGAATCCGTACTGCAATGGATTCGATTCGATAGAGAAAATGATAGGGGAAACGCTTTAAATTGGCACGCCTCAGATCATTGGCAAAGAAATGAAACCGCTGTGGATTTGCTAAGAGCCTGTCTTAATCTTGCTAAAGGCAGGGACCGTCTCTCCGAGCGGTCCGCGAGAATGATGTGTGAACGATATGCCATGAGTTGATTTTCAAGCATTTTCATGGTCACCCGCGTCCTCCTTCCATTCGCCGGACCGCTCGGAGAGGCGGTCCCTGCCATTTTTAAGACAGTCTCTAAGAGGCAGCGTCATCGGGCCAAGGATCGCTTGAATTCATCATAAGTCAGGCAGGCGGAGGGATCAGCATTCATCTCAGCATCCCGGCGCATTGCTTCTGCGACTCCACCATCGTCGTCCGAGTAGGCGGTAGGCAATGATCTTAGGATGTAACTGGCAAGCTCCGCTCGTGCGCCATCCGGCAAAGTCATGATTTGCTCTTCAATTTGTGAGATTGTGACCATGGAGTGAATTCTAGGCTTTTGGGTTAATTTCGCAATCTCTCATTATGAAGCATGGGAGATGAAATTCAGAGTTTGAACGCGTCCAAAAACGATCACGCGATGACTTTTCCCTCGAATTTTTCGAGGGCGGATTGGATGAGTGGGTCTTGGTGGAAATGATCTTCGACCGGTGGCGTAGGCGCTTTGGGCGCTTCGGGTGCAGGTTTTGGGGTGTTATTCCAGGGTGGCGCTTCTGGGGCGGCGACGGGCTCGGTGAACTCGGGCGCGGCTTCGATGAGGGAATCGAAGGCGGCGAAGCCGGAGACTGCGGGTTTGGGTTTCGCCGGGGCAATGGGTTCCGGAATCGGGGTTTGGGCGACGGGTGCTGGCTTCGGGGCGGGCTCGGGTTCGGGTTCGGGTTCGGGCTCTAAATGCGCGGGCTCTGGAGCTGTTGCGACGGATTTTTCGGCAGGTGGTGGTGTGGGAGTGCTGGGTGCTTGGAAGTCGTTGCTACCAGCGGAGGGGAGGAAATCCGCGCCACGGGTGAGGACTTTCAGGACATCAGTGATGCGGACTTCGCCGAGGGTTTGGATGCACTTAATGACGCCGAGTTCGAAGTGGAGGCGTTTGTTGGTGGCCCATTTCATCCGGCTTTCCGTCTCTGCGAAGACATCGATGGCGGCAAGGATTCGGTCTGGCGCGTAATCAGCGGCGGATTCGAGGAGTTTTTCCCAGAGGTTGGCGGGGATGCCATCGCCATCAGCGGTGGGATCGAGTTTGGCGACGAGTAGGGCGCGCAGGCAGCCGATGAGTTCGCCGAGGAGTTGGGAGAGTTCGCGTCCGCTTTCCGCTTCTTTTTGGATCAGGGAAAGTGCGGCCGGGGTGGCGCGGGCGAGTAGTTCGGAGGTGAGGGCTGCGACTTTTTCCCGCGAGGTGAAACCGAAGACATCAAGCACGTTTTCCTCGCTGATGTGATCGCCACAGAAGGCGACGAGCTGGTCGAGCATCGATTGGGCGTCGCGCATGCCGCCGTCGGCACCTTTGGCGATGGCCCAGGCGGCGGCGGCATCGAGGCTGATGTTTTCGATTCCGGCGATGTGTTGGAGGTGGGCGGCGATGGTTTCCGTGGGGATCGGGCGGAGGTCGAAGCGCTGGCAGCGTGATAGGATGGTGGGGAGGATTTTGTTAGGTTCGGTGGTGGCGAAGATGAATTTCACATGCGGCGGCGGTTCTTCGAGCGTCTTGAGCAGAGCGTTGAACGCCGGGTTCGAGAGCATGTGAACTTCGTCGATGTAGTAGATTTTGAATTGGCCGCGGGCGGGGGCGAAGCGGACGGATTCGCGGAGATCGCGGACTTGTTCGACGCCGTTGTTGGAGGCACCATCGATTTCCAACACATCGAGCGAGCGGCCTTCGGCGATCTCAATGCAGACATCTTCCTCGGGGTCGAACTCGGCTTTCGGGCCGTCGGTGCAATTCAGGGCTTTGGCGAGGATGCGGGCAGTGGAGGTTTTGCCGGTGCCGCGCGGGCCGACGAACAGATAGGCGTGGGCGAGGCGCTTTTGGGCGATCGCATTGCGCAGTGTGCGGACGACGTGATCCTGACCGAGGACGTCGTTGAAGGTTTTGGGACGGTATTTGCGGGCGAAGACCTGGTAACTCACGAGGGGGAGTGTAGGGATGCTGGCGGCTTTGTCATGGCTGAGTTTTCACGATTTTGAAAAAGCCGGGTTGGCGGACGCCGGAAATTCGCTAGCGTGTCGGGGTATGAGAATATTGCGTGGCTCAAACCGACGAGAGAAGAAAGGCTTTTCCTGGCTGGGCGCTGGGTTTCTGGTGCTGGTATGCGGCTTGATCGCGCTGTGTTTTACGGGGTTTCCGGGCAAGGTGAAACGCGGGCTCAGGGAGATTTTCGCGTCGAAACCGGTGGTGGTTTCTCCAGATGAGGCGGACATTCGGCGGCAGATCGAGTCGCGGTTGCGATCCGAGATGGAGGAAGAATTGGAGCGGGAAATCGCCGAGATGAAAAAAGCGGCGGCTAAAAAAGTGGAAGATGACGAAAAAAACGCGCGTGAGACGCTTCCCGCGGAGCCGACCTTGGGCACGGTGACGGATGTGCGGAAATTGCGCTCCGGCATTCCATTCAAAACCGAGGTCAAGATGGAGAAGGGCGGAATCGCTTCGCAAGAACGGATCGATGAGGCCAGTTACAGCGCCACTTATCAACTGACACTGCGGTTGCCGGTGCCCGCCAAAACGATGGCGGAGTTGGAGACCTCGAGTCCGGGTCTTTCCAAGATGATTCCGGGTTTGCCCGCCATGATCGAAAAGGCCGAGGTTTCCGGTTGGTTCAATCAACTCTACAACAACAAAGCGGAGCGGGTCCGCCGCGATGCCAACTCGCTCAACGAATTGCTGACCAAACACAATATCTATGACTGCGAGACGATCCTGCAACTGCGCGCCCCCGGCGGTCGCAAGATTTTCTTCATGCAATCGGAAATGGACGTGGTTTCCGATGGCTCTGATGGCGATCGCCTAGCGGAAATGCCCGACGAAATCGTCGATTCCTCCCATTACCAACCGTTCACCAGTTACGGTTGGCCGAAACAAGGCAAGACCCCGAATCCGATGATCGCCGGATGGGAAAAACGCCTTGCCGGTGGCGAAAAGGAACTCGCGGATAAGGCCACGACGGCAGAGCGAAAAACTTGGCTCAAGACTCGGATCGCTTACCTGAAACGCGGAATCGCGGATTTGAAGAGTCGCAGTTTTCTGATCGCCGAATACGACCCCTTCATTGTGATTCCGGTGAGCATTCTCAGTTCGAGTGAGCCGTTCGCGCCGAAAGTTGGCGACTACGCGGTGGTGGCGCATGATCAGAAACTCTATCCGGCAATCGTCGGCGATGGTGGGCCGACCTTCAAAGTGGGTGAGGCTTCGCTGCGGATGGCGCGCGAATTGAATCCCAAGTCCTCGCCCTACAGCCGGCCGGTCTCTGATTTAAAAGTCACGTATTTGGTGTTTCCGGGCAGCAGTGAGGCAAAAAAAGGCCCGCCGGATTACGAAAAATGGCGGCAACGTTGCCATGAGTTGCTTGGGGAAATCGGCGGGATCGGCGAGGGATACCAACTTCATTTGTGGCAGGATACCTTGCCGAAACCGGCACCGGCAGTGCCATCAGTCCCGCCAGCGCCAGTGCCAGTGCCAGCAGTTGTTACTCCTCCTGCAGCATCCGGCGCGTCCGCTCCCGCTGTAACGCCGCAATCACCCTCAGCAACAGCACCAGGCAAATCACCGTGACTCCGAGTTCCATCGCTGGGGCCGGGCCGCGCTCGCGCTCGCCAGAGAGGAATTTCACGAAGTCCGGAATGTTGGCCAGTCCGCGTGCCGCACCGAGCAAGGCCAAAACGCCGGCGCCGATGATGCCGTGCCACTTCATTTTCAGCGAAAACAAGCCGCAGATGATGACGCCACCGCCAAGCGTGAGTGCGCCTTGAAGAAACGCGAGCGCGTCATTCCTCTCCAGCAACTGCTTGGCGATCCCCCCGAGGATCAACATCAACGTGCCACTGAAAAAGATTTGAAAGCGCATGGCTGAATGCTGGCAAGCCCGGCCACGCGGAGCAAGCGTTGCCTCGATGAGACAGCATGTGGGGTTTACAAGCGGTCCGGATGGTCCAGACTTCCCGCGTATGACTCATCTCTGGTGCAACGGGCAGTGGTTCGATCCACTGGATTTTTCGGCATCGCCGACCGATCGAGGGCTGATCCTTGGTCTCGGTTTGTTTGAAACGATTTTGGCGATCGATGGTGAACCGATTCTCGCCGAGCTCCACTTGGCCCGTTTCCGCGCAAGCTGCAAGCAACTCGGTTGGCAATTCGCATTCCCCGACATCCGGGACACCATGGTTGAGATGGTCCTGCGCAACCAATTCACCGTTGGCCGAGCGCGGGTCAGGCTCGCGATCTCTGCTGGGACTGGCGTGTTTCATGATCTTGCGCTGGGTGCGGATCACATTGTTTGGATGACTGCTGCACAGTCGGCGGAGCCACCGCCTTCGACGAGCGCCAATCTCTCCCTGTGGCGGCGAAACGAATTCTCCGCTTTGGCGGGATTGAAGTGCGCCTCGTATGCGGAAAATCTCGTAGCTCTTGAACACGCGGTTCGCCTTGGATTTGAAGAGACAATCTTTCTCAATACTGCCGGAAACGTCTGCGAAGCTTCTACCTCCAATGTTTTTTTGGTGAAAAACGGCACGCTCTACACCCCCACCTTGGCATCGGGCTGCCTGCCCGGAATCACTCGTGCCATGGTGATCGAGATGGCGGGAAAACTCGCCATTCCCTGTGCCGTGCGGGATATAACAGCGGAGGATCTCCACCATGCCGATGAATTATTCCTGACCTCCTCGATCCGCGGGGTCATGGCCATTTCCCGCTTCGAACAAACATCACTCATGCCCGGCCCCGTCACCAGCGGCTTACGCAAGGCGTGGAATGATGCCTTGGCGCGTAAGAACGCCACCTGACGGCACGTTTTAACATTGAAACACCTCACGCTTTTCCGCATTCTCCCTTCGTCTAACCACCACTACCATCATGTCACGACCTGTCACACTCTTCACCGGCCAGTGGGCCGATCTTCCACTCGAAAAACTTGCGCCGCTTGCCTACGAAATGGGCTATGACGGCCTCGAACTCGCCTGTTGGGGCGATCATTTCGACGTCGATGCCGCCGCTTCCAGCAAATCCTACGTGAAGGAAAAATGGGAATTGCTCTCGGATAACGGCCTCACTTGTTATGCCATCTCAAACCACCTCGTCGGCCAAGCCGTCTGCGACATTATCGACGAGCGCCACAAGGCGATCCTCGCACCCGATATCTGGGGCGACGGCGATCCGGAAGGGGTCCGCAAACGCGCGGCTAAAAAAATGATCACCACGGGCAAAGCGGCCCGCGCATTTTTTAATGCCAAGCCCGCACGCGACGGAGCGGATGACTTCCCGGCAGTCGTCAATGGCTTCACCGGTTCCTCCATCTGGCATTCGATCTATGCCTTTCCGCCGACCACGCAGGAGTATTATGAAAAAGGCTTCAAAGACTTTGCCAAGCGCTGGCTGCCCATTCTTGATGCTTATGAAAAAGTGAACGTGAACTTCGCCTTGGAAGTCCACCCGACGGAAATCGCCTTCGATATCGCATCAGCCAAGCGTGCCTTGGCGGCGGTGGGCCATCACAAGCGTTTCGGTTTCAACTACGATCCCTCGCACCTCGGCTATCAGGGCGTGGACTATGTGAAGTTCATCCGGGAATTCGCCGAGCGCATCTATCATGTTCACATGAAGGACGCATGGTGGGGCCACGGTGATGGCACAGTCGGCGTTTTTGGCGGACACACGGATTTCGGCGATGCCCGGCGTTTCTGGGATTTCCGTTCACCGGGTCGTGGCGACATCGAGTTTGAGGATATCATCGTCGCGTTGAATGACATCGGCTACCGCGGCCCACTTTCAGTCGAGTGGGAGGATATCCGCATGGATCGCGTGCACGGTGGATCCGAAGCCGCGTGTTTCGTCCGCAGTTTGGATTTCCCCGGCAGCGGCATCGCCTTCGATGCGGCATTCGATAAATCGAAACAATAATCCTCCCGACTAACTTGGATGCGAATGGCTGCGGGCGTCTCGCCCGTAGCCATGACTCCGGAGGATAACGGATCAGGCCAGGAACGCCTGGATCAATTCATCAATCACCTCGTCGCCCATCGGGCGGACTTCGCCGAGCGAAGTGCTGAGGATCACGGCTTCTGCGGTGGATTCCAGCACTTCCAGGCGATCGAAGGCGTCGAGAATCGTGGTGCCGAGCACCAGCGCGCAATCGTTTTCGATCAGGCAGATCGGAAACTCCGGGGTCATCGAATCCGCGATTTTCTCCGGAGAATCATAGACCCATGAGAATGGCAGGACTGCTACGTCGCGCAGGAAAATGTAGCTCTCGGGAATCGTCCGGGTGTCGAGTTTTTGGTGCGATGCGGAAAATGCCGTGGCATTCACCGGCGTGGCATTGACGATCGCGCGGATTTTCGGGTGGCGTTGATAGATCAACTGGTGGAGCTTCCATGCACGGCTGGGGCGGGTGCCTCGCTCACAGCGGCCATCGCAAATGAGCGAGAGTTGGTCTGGCGAGATGGTGGCGCGATCGACGAGCTGGGTGCTGATGAGGAACGAGGATTCGTCCACGCGCACTGAGAAGCTGCCGGCATTGGCGGTGAGCAGGCGTTGGTGGTATCCGCGGCGGATGAAATCGCACAATTCATGGCGCAGTGCACGTTCCTCACTGGTGGCTGGGCCCGGATCAAATTCCTCAAGCTCGGGTCCATCATGGCGGCCGGTTGCGAGTTGCTCGTCCGTGAGGTAGCGCACCTCGCCCAACGCGCGGGCTTTGACCACGGTTTTTGCCACGAACTCCAACGTCTCAAAGCGTCGGAAGGCATCCGGGAAATCCACGCCCGCGACGACGACGCCGTGGTTTTCCAACATCACACAATCATGGCCGGCGGCGAATACCTCGGCGATGCGCTCGCCTAACAAATCACTGCCGGGCAGGGCGTATGGCGCGAAGCCGACCTCACCGCAAACCGCACGGGCTTTTGAAAAAAGCCGGGTGTCGGGCGATTGGCCGCAAATGCTGAAGGCAACCAAGGCCACCGGATGGGCATGGACGATAGCCTTGAGATCCGGCCGTTGTTGATAGATTCGCAGGTGGAATGGAAACTCGGATGATGGTTTGTGGCGACCCTCGATGCGTCCATCCGGAAAGACCCGGACGATGTCATCCACGCGGAGTGCTCCCTTGTCCACACGCGCCGGGGTAATCCAGATCGAACCATCTTCATCGCGAATTGAAAGATTGCCACCCGAGGTGGTGGTCATCCGGTATTGATAGATGCGGGCCATCGCTTGCACGAGGCGCTCGGCGGGGTGGGTGATGTCGCGCATGACGGATCGGAAATTGTCCGACGCATCCCGCAAGGTCAAGCGACCCCCGAATTATTTCGGCTGA
>CAYRLT010000112.1:0-9466 GCA_964425095.1 uncultured Luteolibacter sp. | reverse complement strand
CAGCAGTTCGGTGAACGAGCGGCCGGTGCGCTCTTTGAGTAGGTGCGAGAAATGACTCGGAGAAATGCCAGCGTGCTGCGCGGTTTCATCGCGGGTGATCTCGCGGTGCATGTTGGCGCGCATGAAATCCAACGCCTTGCCGATGAGCAGCGGCGGAGTGAAATCAATTTGCCGCTGAATGGTCGAAAACAAGTGGTCGAAGGCCTTGCGCAGCCAAGCGGCAAGTTGTTCGTCGTCCTCTATTTCGGCCAACTCGGTGAGGATGCGAAAGTTGGTGCCAAGCACCTCGTGTTGCATCGCCCCGGCCTCAATAGCCGCGCGCGAAATCATCACTACCAATTCCAACAGCAAGCCCTTGAGCAAATCGCTGCGCTCTTCACCCGCGCTGTAGATGTGCACCAACACGTGGTTGACGATGCGCATCGCCTCACCACGGTCGCCGCGACGCATGGCGGCGAGCAAGGCCGGTTCCTGATAGAGATAAAACTCGCGGATCCGGTCATAGGGCCGGTGGTCGAGCAAGGGAACGGCTGGGTAATCGTTCATGGCAGCATCAGGTGTTCGACGTAGCGGTCTTCAAATCCCTCGGCCAGGTTGAGTTCGATCACTTGCACTTGTTCGCGCAGCGCCTCCATTTCAGCAAGCGTGGTGCGGTCGATGAGCGCGAGCAGCGCGCCGGCCAGCGAAGTGTTGCCGACTACGCGTACCTGCTCGGGCTTGAAGCCCGGCAACAGTCCGATGGCGATGGCGTTTTCGACATTGAGATGCATGCCGAAACCGCCTGCTAGATAGAGCCGTGAAATTTCCTCCGCACGAATGCCGGCGGTTTCGAGCAAAGTCTCGATCCCCGCGCCGATGGCGGCCTTGGCTTGGAGCAGCACGGCGACGTCCACCTCGCTGATGCGCGGCGAGCCGGGGCCGGCTAGCGACAGGGCGAGTTCGTCGTCATCCGTGAGCCGGAATATTTCCGGCAGTGCCGCCCATGCTGAGGCGTCGAAACGTCCGGCATCGCCTAACAATCTGTAGCTGCGCGCGTTGGCGAGAAAATCGATGTAGGCCGATCCGCAAATACCGCTGGCACGTTCCGGTGGGGTGCCGCCGATGGTTTGCAAGTGGATTTCAAAGGGATCGCGCGCGATGGCCAAATCACTAACAGCGCCCTCGCGGGCACGGGTGCCGCAACGCAGGCCGCAACCTTCAAAGGCCGGACCGGCGGCGGTGGCGCAGGCTGTAAGAGCCCCTCGGTGTTGCAAGACGATTTCCCCATTGGTGCCGATGTCCACCAGCAGGCTGGGATCCTCATCGAACACCATGCCGGTGGCATAAACCCCGGCGGTGATATCCGCACCGATGTAGCCAGCGATGGAGGGCAGCAGTTGAATCGGCGTGTCCGGTGCCAGTCCTTCGGCCATGAGATGAATGTCCGCCGCAGTCATGGATCTTCCTGCTAGAAAGCTCGCGGTAAAAGGCGCGATACCGAGCGATGTCGGATCCTCGCCGGCGAGCAGGTGCAGCATGGTGGTGTTTCCGGCGATGGTTCCGCCTGCGATGCGTGAGGGTTCGCGGTCGGCACGCTCGCAGGCCTGGAGTAGCAGAGGGGCGAGGGTTTCGTGAACTACGGCCTGCTGCATGGCTGCGATGGATTCCGGTGTGCGCGCCGCATCAATGCGAGTCAGCACGTTGTCGCCAAAGCGAATTTGCGCGTTGAAGCCACCAGCGCGGGAGAGCACCTCGCCATGGGTCAGATCGATCAGGAGCACGACCACGGTGGTAGTGCCGATGTCCACGGCGAAAGCGGTGTCGCGAGGACCGTTCGCAGGGAAAAGCGGATCATGGGCGCAGGGCAGCGCGATTTCAAAAGTCTCGCCGACTTGCGGTTTGTGCTCGATGCGCGAGCGGGCCGGGATGGCGATGCTGATCGGGCCATTCAGCCGCGCGCGGCAGGCACGCAGCGTGGCGGGTGCGGTGACCTCGGATTCCCCTATCATCAGCGATCCTTGTTGGAGAATGATCTCACAACCATGGCATAGGCCGCGCTGACCGCAGCGGGTGTTGAGCGGAAAACCATGCTCCGCGAGCACTTTGGACAGCATGTTCGCGCCCGACTCTGCGTGGAGAATCGTCCGCTCGCCATGCTCAGGTTCCACCTTGATTGAAATCCGCCGACTCATGGTTGGGTGATGGCGGTTTCCACGCGAAGGATCCGCTCGTCGGGCGAATGGCCCAGCGTCTCGCCTGGCCGGATGATTTGAAATCGCTCGTCATCCCAGCGACCATCTAACAAATTTCGCAGGAGAGTGGGATCGCCATGGATGCGCTCGTATTTCCAGCCCAGCGAATCAGCGCATTGTTTCGCATATTCCGCTTCCGGTTCGGCCTCCGCAGTTCCGAGGTCGATGTATGTCGCGGTGTCATGCATCGCCCACATCGCCTTTTCCGATTCGATGAGAAACTCGACATCGTCCTCATCGAATTGTGCGGAGTATTCCTCCTGCATGGCGGCAATCTTGTCCGGTCCCGGCACGCGCCTGGCGCGGTTCCAGCCGGGCGTGTAGTAATAGCAGGTTGGGCAGCCGCGCTGGTGTGCGGCGTAATGTTCCTTGCTGCCGAGAAACACGGTGATGCAATCGTGAGCCCGCGGCAGCACGAAGGGATGGCGGCCGGCGCGCAGCCCTGCCGTGCCGCGACCACAGAGCCCATAGGCGAGCACGATCGCCTCAATGTCATCACGAGCATCAAGCGTTAGGATCTCGCTTTGAAGTTTTTCGCGCAATGTGTCAGGTCGGTCGTGCAGAGCGATTTCGTAAAACCGGGTTTCCACGATATGCTCCGCGTTTCCGGCCAAAAGCGCGATTTCGCGCTCGAAAACCGAGCAGGCCAGAAGGGCGATGTTTGGGAACATGATTGAGGCCGGTTGGAACGAATCCATTCTTTAATTTTCCAACCCATCATGTAAAGGACCGAGAAATTTCCCATTGGTTAATCAACGGTTTCCTTTTAAGGTCACGCCTGTTGAAAACCGCAATCACCCTCTCACAAGTTCCGGAAGCCGCTGCCGGGCCCTTCGTGCTGCGCTCGCCGCTGCCGGATGCCTTTGCCACGGCCGCGGGGCTCGGTTTTGATGCGGTGGAGCTTTTTCTGCCAGCTGCGGATTTCATCTCGGTGGATGAAGTGAAATCCCTTGCCGCCGCGCACGGGCTCGCCATCGCAGCGGTCGGCACCGGTGCCGGGATGCTGCGCCACGGGCTATCCATCACGGATGCAAACGAGGAAAAACGCGAGGAGGCACTCGATTTCGTGTTTTCAATGATCGACTTCGGCGGCCAACTCGCGGCCCCGGTCATTCTCGGGTCGATGCAGGGAAAACCCACTCACGAAGGCGCGCTCGACCAGCTCGCGGCAGGCCTGCGTCGTTGTGGAGAACGCGCCGCGTCCCATGGCGTGCCATTCATTTACGAACCGCTCAACCGCTACGAAACCAACCTCTTCAACCGCCTCGCCGATGCCGCGGCATTCCTCGAATCCCAAGATCTTAAGAACGTCGTGCTGCTCGCCGATCTCTTCCACATGAACATCGAGGAAAACGACATTGCCGCAGCCATCCGCCAAGCGGGCCGCCACATCGGGCACGTGCATTTCGCGGATTCTAACCGCCAGGCGATGGGCTTCGGCCACACCGACCCCGCGCCGGTGATTGCAGCGCTCCGCGAAATCCATTACACCGGTTACCTCTCCGCTGAGATCTTTCCGCTGCCCGATCCCGTGACCGCCGCACGCCAGACGATTTCCTCCATCCGTTCGCTTATCTGACATGAAAACCCGACCCCTCGGCAAGACCGGCATTGATCTTCCCATCCTTTCATTCGGCGCGTCCTCGCTCGGCGCGGAATTCCGTTCGATCACACTCGACGACGCGCTGCTTTCCACCCGCACGGCCATTGAGCTTGGCATGAACTTCATCGACACCTCGCCCTTCTACGGCCGCGGGATGTCGGAAGTCCTGTTAGGACTTGGACTGAAAGATATCCCGCGTGCAAGTTATCTGTTGGGAAGTAAGCTCGGCCGTTACTCGGACATTCACTTCGATTTCTCCGTCAAACGTGTCGAGGAATCCGTGCATGTCTCGCTGCAACGGCTCGGCACCGATTATTTGGATGTCATTCTGCTGCATGACGTCGAGTTCGTGCCGCTTCAACAAATCTGGGAGGAAACCCTTCCCGCCGTTTTGAAACTCAAACAACAGGGAAAAGTCCGCGCCGTCGGGTTTTCCTGCTACCCGCTCAAGACCTTTCACACCGTGCTTGATCATGTGGAGGATGAGATCGACTGCGTGCTCTCCTACAACCGCTACACACTGCAAAATACCTCGTTTGCAGATGAAATCCTGCCACGTCTCGCCGCGAAAAACATCGGCGCGATGAGCGCCGGACCGTTCTCCGCCAGACTTCTAACCAACGCGCCTCTTCCCGAATGGCTCAAGGAACCGGAGGATGTCAAAGCCGCCGCCCGCACCGCCGCCAAACTCTGCGCCGACCGTGGCGTCGATATCGCGCAACTCGCCCTTCAATTCTCCTGCGAGCATCCCGGGCTAGCCACCACCATTGCCGGCTCCGCCAATCCATCGAACATCCGCAAGTGGGCCGAGTGGCTTGAACAACCCATCGACCGCGAATTGCTGACCGAAGTTCAGGCGATTTTCGCCCCGGTCAAAAACCTCGGCCACCTCGAAGGACTACCCGAAAACAACTGATGCAAGCGATCCAATTCACCGCGCCCAAGGAGATCCAAATCATCGATCTGCCAGAGCCATCCGCGCCCGGCCCCGGCGAGGCACTCGTTCGCACCCATCGCATGGGTATCTGCGGCACTGACCTCTCCTGCTACCTCGGGAAATTCCCGTTTTTCGCCTATCCGCGCACGCCCGGCCACGAGCTCGGCCTGGAAGTCGTCGCCGTTGCGGACGACGTGACCAACGTGAAGCCCGGCGACAAATGCTCGCTGGAACCTTATGTGAATGATCCCGCATCCCCGACCTCCCGAAAGGGTGCTTCTAACTGCTGCCCCGGCGTGCAAGTTATTGGTGTCCACAACAATGGCGGACTCCGCAAGGGGGTCTTCGCCGTTCCCGCACGCAAGCTGCATCCGGGCAACGATCTTTCCTATGACCAGCTCGCGCTCGTCGAGACGCTCGCCATCGGCTACCACGCCGTCCAACGCGCGAATCCTCAGCTAGGCGGGACCGTGCTTGTCATCGGCGCGGGCCCCATCGGCCTTGCCTGCTTGGAGTTCCTCAAGCTGATGGATGTGAAAACCATCGTCATGGACATGGTCCAAAGCCGTTTGGAGTTCTGCCGGAAAAACCTCGGTATCCACCACACCGTGGCGTTCCAACCGGATGGCTCGCACCTCGCCAAGTTGGAGGAAATCTCCGGCGGCCAACTCGCCGATGTTGTCATCGACGCCACCGGCAACTCGAAATCGATGTCCACCTGTTTCGACTACGCCGCCTTCGGTGGTCGAGTCATCTACGTCGGCATCACCACATCTGATCTATCATTTCAGCATGCGCCCGTTTTTCATCGCCGTGAAATCACCCTCATGGCCTCGCGCAACGCGCTGCCAGAAGATTTCGGCAATATCATCCAGCTGATCCGCGACGGCAAAATCAACACCGATCTTTGGATCACCCATCGCATCGCCTTTGAAGACGTTCCATCCGAGTTCGAAAAATTCACCGATCCCGCCCTCGGTGCGATCAAAGCTATCATTGAAGTCAACTAAACCGGGTGTTCGACTTACCCCTCTATTATGCAATCCATCCTCTTTGAAATCTCCATCGTATTCATCCTGCTGGTCGCTAATGGCTTGTGCGCGATGACTGAAATCGCAATCGTCTCATCTCGCAAAGGCTTGTTGCGGACGATGGCGGATGATGGCAACTCCGGTGCAAAAAAAGCACTCGTGCTTTCGGAGTCCCCCAACCGTTTCCTTTCCACCGTGCAAATCGGCATCACACTTGTCGGCATTATCGCGGGTGCCATGGGCAGCGGCAATATCGCCAACAGCCTGGCGGAAGTCATCGCGCCGTTGCCGGTCATCGGCGCGTATGCCAGGCCACTGGCGCTTGGCGTGGTCATCAGCATTCTAACGTATTTTTCCCTGGTCGTTGGCGAGCTGGTCCCCAAGCGGCTGGCCATGAAATTTCCCGAAGCCATCGCCAGCGCCATGGCCGGGCCGATGGCCGCCCTCTCGACCATCGCCGCGCCCGCCGTGAGTCTGCTTTCTTGGTCCACCGGTCGGCTTCTGCGCCTCTTCGGCATCCGAGAAGATCAGGAATCCACGGTTTCCCGCGAAGATATCACCGTGCTTGTCCGGGAAGGAATGGTCGCAGGATCGATCAATCGTACCGAATCCCGCATGATGCAAGGAGTCATCGACTTCGAAAAACTCGTTGCCTACGACATCATGATCCCGCGCCCACGCATCATCTGGATCGAGCAAAACGCCGATCACCAGACGATTTGGGAATCGATCATTCAAAGCACTCAGGAAGTTTTTCCGGTCTATCAAGGTCGACGTGACAATCTGGTGGGATCCGTTTCGCTCAAAGACATTTACGCATCTCTTGCCGCAGGGAAGCCCGTCTCATTCGGGGAAATCATGCAGCCACCGTTACTCGTTCCTGAATTGCAACCCGCCCGCGTCTTGCTGGAATCCTTCCGGAAAACCGGCCAACGCGCCGCCTTCGTCCTCGATGAATTTGGCAGTCTGATGGGAATGGTCACCTTGATCGATCTCATGGAAACGATCATCGGTGATGTGCCCTCACGCGAAGAACAACTCGCCATGCCCATTCAAAAACGCAGCGATGGCAGCTGGCTCATCGACGGACTCTACGAAATCGAAAAACTCCCCGATCAACTCGAATCATTCAAACTCCCCGAAGGCGGCGGCGATGAATACCAAACGGTTTCCGGCTGGCTGGTCAAAGAACTCGGTCGCATCCCCCAAGAAACCGACAAAGTCACCGCAGGAATCTGGACTTTCGAAGTCATGGACATCGACGGCATCCGCGTGGACAAAATTCTAGCCACCCGGAACCCTGAAATTGCCCCGCCGCCCAATTCCGATGAGCCCTGATAGCTCCAACCTCAATCCTGTGCTTCTGCTGGGTGGGTCCTGGACTAGATAAAGCATTACACCGCGCACGTCACATGGACCCGCAGGCGAGCAGCACGCGTGATCAGCACGCAGCGGGATGTTTGGCGGTGCGGAGCGACGATCTGCGGGGAGTGAGTTGAACCGGCGGTCCAGAGGCATTCTATCAGAACATAATGTTAATCCGTATACTCTGACCCCATTTAATGTGAAATACGAAGTCGCCGAGAAAAAAACCGTTTGGTGGTGCCAGTGCAAGCACACCGCCAATCCGCCGCTCTGCGACGGTGCTCACAAGAATTTGCCAGCGGAGTCCTGACTCCAGCCAGGTTCTTTCACGCCCGACGCTTTGACAAGTTCCCGCCCTCGCGCTACGAGGGTTTGGATTTCCGAGGTCAGGAGGTTGGGCGAGTTGTACCGGTCGCTCAGGTCGTAGGTGTATAGTTGAGAATGGTTTAACGTCTTGTGGAATGGGAATTTGCTTTTGGTGAAGACCCGTTGAAATGGCCAGACCAGAGGTGAAAAAAGAGGTTGCTGGAAATGCAAAAATCAAACCCTCACCCGCATGCTCCACAGCTGACCCTTCGCACCGCTCCCACTGCCTCGCATCGCTCGTGCTCCGTCCTTGCGCTTCGGCCCGAATAGCTCCCGCGCATTCGCAAACGCCTCGTTCACAAATTCTTTGCTCCCGATCACCGCGCCGTCCGTGAAATACCGCACCCGACACCGCAGCATCCGCCCCAGTGGTATTTCTCCCATCCGCTTCTCCTCCGCCTCTATCAATCTCGCCTTCTCCACATCGAGCTGCTCTTGGTCAGCCCTTTACGCTTGGTGATCCTCTTCATTTCCCCACTCTGCTCCACCCGCTCCCTTGTGCGCCCGGAGCGCCCTCACCAATCCCGCACGTGCCTTCTTCCCATCCCCCTTCGCCCCACCGCCAATCGCCTCGCCATAACTGCTCCAGCGATATTCCTCCGGATTCTCAACCATCCCGGCGCGCACTGGATTTAAATCAATGTAGGCCGCCATGGTTTTTGCCGCCACACCATCCTCCACAATCACGCTCTTAAAACGATCCTCCCACAAATGCCCCTTCCGCTTGTGCTTCCCATTGTGCCACTGTGTGTAGCGTTGCAAAAATCCATGCATGAACTCAGATAGATCATGCATCCGCCGCGCAAACCGCTCGTGGATCGCCTGCACATACGCTCCACCATCTGTCGCCCGCCCCTCCGCCACCGCTTTTCGCGCATCCGCCAATTCCTTGGCAACCAAAGCCACATGCACCTCCGATTGAATCCACTTCAACCGACCAAGCAGCGCCTCATCCGTCAACCCACCCGCCGGTCTGGGAGTGATTTCCACCAAGAGATGGATGTGGTTGCACATGAAGCAGTATGAAAGCACCCGATTTCCTGAAAAATTCTCATACATCCGCATAAACGTCCGCAGTTTTTCCTTCTCGTCCCCTCCGAACGCAAACCGCCGATCCACCACCCGCGAAATGCAGTGATAAATCACCGGTCTCCCTAGCCCCGCTCCGTCAGCCCCCTCAGGCTGCGGTAAAATTGTCCAACGCGCGCTCCTCATGTCGCGCATGATTACCCTCAGCTAGCACCCCATCAAGATCGTTTCTTGATAATTTCCATGGCCCTTTTTATTACGGAAAGGCGAATCCTGCTACGGGATGTTAGCGGGTGGGGCGGAGACAAGGCTATTTTCTCTCAAGAAGCCTGTCTTGTGGATTGCACCGCTTAAAGCCTGTTTTTTTGATATACCTTTCACTGGGCGGGCGGGGTCCGGAAGTAATCTAACATGTTAATCTGTGTAAATTGGCCCCATTCACTGTACAATTTAGTCAATCAAGCTGGGATAAGCCTCGCAAAAGCTATCGAAATCTTTCGTGTAGTGATTGGATCTTATAGCCCAGCTATACTCAGGCTTACCGTTTGAAGCTATCACCGCTTCTATTATGTATGAAATTTTAGTAAACTGCTTTACGCTGCCTGGGATCGAAGTAGGCGGCATAGGATTTTTAAATAATGCATCAAGCTTGCCTAAATCCTCTATATTTACTTGAGTATTAGGCAACTTCTCCCATGTGTCTTTCTGTTGTGTAATCGTGTTTGTAGCCGGAGGTATTAGAACCCACTTTTGAAATTTCATTTCACAGTCATCCCACGGGAAGGCTTAACTGAGAGTGGAAAAAGCGGGCTGGTGCTAATCTGAAATCCCTGCCACTCGGTAGGGTGTATGAACAAACAAACACCAGCCCGGGCCAATGTGGTCGCCCTCAAACAAATTCTCA
>CAYRLT010000111.1:0-5340 GCA_964425095.1 uncultured Luteolibacter sp. | reverse complement strand
CAGGGCAAACGCATCTAAATTTCTTATTCTCTGATAATAAACTTGTACTTTGTAATTACATCCTGACGATTCAGGGATGGGCACACCGCAAGAACCAGAAGAAACAAACCCCGCTCCGCTTCCATCCATCATCCTTATCCTCCGGGAGGTGGAAGATCCAAGGGTCGAACGCACCCGCAAACACCACCTCTCCGACATACTCTTCATCTCCCTGTGTGCCGTTATCTGCGGCTGCGAAAGCTTCGAGGACATGGAGGAATTTGGAAACGCCAAAGAAGAGTGGTTCCGCCAGTATCTTGATTTGCCCAACGCGATTCCCAGCCACGACACCTTCAACCGCGTCTACCAACTCCTCAATCCCCTTGTTTTCCAAGAATGCCTGATCCGCTGGACGCAGGGCGTGCGTGAGAAAATCCCCGGTGAGATCGTAGCGCTTGATGGAAAAGCACAGCGCCGTGCTCGCAACAAAAACGAGAACCTCCACTACATCGTCAACGCCTGGGCTGGGGAAAACCGCCTCTTGTTAGGTCAATACAAAGTCGGTGAGAAATCCAACGAGATCACCGCCATTCCCGAGTTGCTGCGCATCCTTGAGTTAAGCGGCTGCATCATCACCTGCGACGCGATGGGCTGTCAGAAAAACATCGCCAAAGAGATCAAAGAAGCGGATGCCGACTATGTTCTGGCGCTCAAAGGCAACCATGAAACCGCCCACGGGGAAATCAGCACCTACCTCCGGGATCTTGTCGTTGAAAAGGAAATGCCGCGTGAACCCGGAGCCGCGCCGACACACGAGGACGCCCGCCTGCTACAAAGCCACTGCGAAGTGGAGAAAGACCATGGGAGAACCACCACGCGCCATTACCACCAGAGCGACCGGATAGACTGGTTCGAGGAAAAGGCCGAGTGGGAGGGACTCAAAAGCGTGGGAATGGTTCAAACCATAACCGAACAGAATGGAAAGACCACCGAAGAAGAACGCTACTACCTGTGCAGCATAGGACTGGATGTGAAGGTCTTCGCAAAAGCGGTAAGGGGACACTGGGGTGTGGAAAACTGCTGCCACTGGGTTCTGGATGTCATCTTCAAGGAAGACGAAAGCCGTGCACGTAGCGGACACGCGGCACAAAATCTGGGAACAGCGCGAGGACTAGCGATGAACTTGGTTCGTCGGGAGTCCACAAACCGCCGAGGAATCAAAGGCCGAGTAAAACGCGCAGGATGGGACAACAAATACCTCGAGAAGATCCTCACAAAATAAGATGCGTTTGCCCTGAAACTCGCGCTTGAAATCCTCGACAACGGCGTCGGTATTCCTATCATCGAGGGTAAATCTCCCGTAGCCGTTCGCAAGCTGGAGGACCGGGCCAATGCACTGGGGGGTATCCTGCAAACCGCATCCTCCAAGGAAACAGGCACCTGCATCCGCCTCCTCGTCAAAAGCTCCCATCTCAACAACCACACCCCCCCCTCATGACCCCCGCCGCCCCGATCAACGTATGGATTCTCGAAGACCATGAGATTTTCGCCAAACAAGTCCGCCGCCTCATCAGCGGAGAGGACGACATGGCCTGTCCGTACCACTTCACCACGGCTGCCGATCTTTACGAAAAACTCAAATTCATCAGTGAATCTCCCGATCTATTGTTGCTCGATATCGGCCTGCCCCGGCGTGATGGCATCGAAGTCCTCGGAGATCTCCGCCGCATCATGCCCGACCTGAAAGTGTTGATTCTCACGTCATTCGATGACCGTGAAAAAGTTTACCGTGCCATTTGCAGTGGGGCCTCCGGATACCTGCTCAAGACCGCCGATCCCGATGAGATCCTTGCAGGCATCCGCGATGTCATCCATGGAGCATCCGCGCTCAGCAGTCCAATCGCCAAAATGATCCTCGAAGGATTCTCACGTTACGGCCCGGTCGAGAAAATCGAACCGCTCACCACACGTGAAGAGGATGTGCTTCGCCATCTAGTCAAGGGACTCATCAAAAAGGAAATCGCCGACCAACTTGCAATTTCCCAACACACGGTCGATATGCACCTGCGCTCGGTCTATCGGAAACTCCACGTCCGGTCGCAAACCGAAGCCGTTTCCAAGGCTCTGCGCCAGGGAATCGTCTAATCAAATCATCAAACCCAAGTAGCTGAAGCGTCCCCGCTCCAGGCCGTCAACTGGCGGGACGCTCCGTTGATCCCATTACAAGTGATCTGAAAAAAAATCCCCCGGTCCGCATGACGAACCGGGGGATTTCCGAGTAAAACTTCGCTTTGAAAATCAGCCTTCCTCGACCACATCGCCGGCATCCACCGAGATCGTGAGGGTGGCGATGACTTGTGGGTGCAGCCGCACGGTGACTTCGGTCTTGCCAGACTTTTTCACTGGCTTGTCGAGTTCGATGGCGTGGCGGTCGATCACGATGCCAGCGGCTTCGAGTTCCTTATGGATGTCCATGCTGGTCACCGAACCGAATGCCTTGCCGCCTTGGCCAGTCGAAAGCGTGAACTTCGGCTTGAGCTTGGAAAGCTTGGTGGCGATTTCTTGGAAAACGACCAGTTCTTCGGCCTCACGGCGGGCGCGGGAGGTCTTGAGGGCTTCGACGTGGCGGAGATTCGAACGATTGGCCTCATAGGCCTTGTCTTGTGGAATTAGAAAGTTGCGCGCATATCCGGCGCGGACTTTAACGACATCAGCTTCGGCACCAAGGCCTTCGATTTTTTCTTTGAGGATAACTTGTGCGTTGGCCATGGGATCAGTGGTAAAAAGTTCGTTTGGGGGCGGCGATTTAGGACTCCGCCGAAGACGAGTCAAGAAGAATGAACCCTAATTCCAAGGGAGCGCGGTTTTTTCCAAGCCACGGACCATTCCATCGGCATTGCGGTTTGCGAAAAGTTGTTCAAACCCCGCGGCGGTCGCCCCAAAGGCGGATGTGGAGGCGATCGCAGAAACGGAAACCGAGATCGCGGCAAGTCTCAGCGAGCCATGGGGCGGTGCGATCCAACTCGGCGGAGGTGCGGCCTTCCGGCATCAGGAGAATCCGGGAGTGCGGAATTTCGAAGCGAGTGCGGAGCGATTGGATCTCGACCAGGTCGGCCGGGCGGGCGACGACGAATTTGAACCAAGCCTTGGGAGATTGTGCGAAATACCGGAGAGCTGCCTCATTCAGGCGGAGGGAATCGGCCACACCGGAATTCGTCAATTTGGGCGAGACGTTGAATTGATCGACGGCTTCGGCGAATGCGGGCGATGGAATACGGGTCGCGTTGGTTTCCACTTCAAACACGCAGTCGGACATTTCCGCGCGGATGTGGCGGATCATTTCGAGAAACTCGGTTTCCTGGAGCAGCGGCTCGCCACCTGTGATGACCACGCGCGGGCAGGCGAAGGTGAGGATGCGGCGGGCGACTTCCGTAGGAGTGAGTTCAAACGTGACATCGGATTTCCGGTGTTTTTTGTAGCCTGCGACGGCATCTTTTTCATGCGGCCAGGGAGTGGATTCAAAATTCCAGGTGTGATCGGTATCGCACCAGACGCAGTGAAGATTGCAGCGGGACGCACGTACGAAGACGGCCGGGCACCCGGAACTGGGGCCTTCGCCTTGGATCGTGTAAAAAATTTCCGGGCCGTCGCCAAGTTTTGCAAGTTTCATGGACGCCACAGATGAAACACGGATGAACGCGGATGGACATTGATTTTTCTGGGGACTAGTTTTCCGCCCATGAGCATCATTACTGGTCGCGGAGATTCGGGTGAGACCGATCTGTTGTTTGGAAAACGCATTTCAAAAACCTCGTTGCGCATCGAGTCCTTGGGCTGTGTGGACGAGTTGAACGCCGCGCTCGGCGTCGCTCGCGCGGCGGCATCGAATCCGGAGTGGGTTGCCCTCATCGACTCACTTCAGGAAAAACTCATCGGTCTGATGGGCCAACTCGCCACCTTGCCTGAGGACGAGGCCCGCTACCGCGAGACGAAATTTCCGCTAATCGAGCAAGCTGATGTCGATTGGGTGATCGCCGAGGCGCACCAATACGAAGCGCGCGGCATTCGTTTCACCGGCTGGGCAAGACCCGGGGCGGAGGGCAGCTTGGCGCGGGCGAGCGTGGATTTCGCCAGATCGGTGGCGCGCCGGGCGGAGCGCAGCGTCTTGGCGTTGCACGAATCCGGTGAGTCCGTGCCGCAGTCGGTGCGCTTGTTTTTCAACAAGCTGGCGGACTTGTTGTGGATTCTCGCACGGGTGGAGAGCGAGTGAGTATTACGAGCAGCGATTCCGGCGCAGCAGTGCCAGCGCGCCGATTGCCATCAGCAATACGGTGCTCGGTTCGGGTATTAGGGTGACACCGGACAAGGCGGAGGTGATCGAGGAACTGTAGCTCGCCACGTCCGTAAGCAGGCTTAGATTTCCAAACGCCGAAGTCTGTGAATCTTGCCCAACCAATCCGGTTACTGCAGTAAAAATCCCGGATAAATACCACTGCCCCCCTGAATTATAGAAAGCGCTACCACCGGAATCCCCAAGCGAGCCCTGCGCTTCATTGCTAGCGAGCCACTGGCCGCCTGTCGGTTTATCGAAGTCCGTCATGTAGCCAATCGTGTTGTAAGGCCCGAGTGAAAACGTGCCGGTGGTGCCCGCAACAGCAGTCGGGACTTCCAGAGAGTTCAGAAACTCGGCTTCGATCTGATTAACCCCCCAGCGCTTGATTTTTGTCCCCGACCAGTGATAGCCGGTGCCCACTGTGGTGGATGTGGCATCATCAGTGCCTGCGTTCAAACTCGCGGCCTCAGTCCGGTTCTGGCCGTAGCCAACCATCGTCAGTTGCGTCCCCGCCACTGGCACCGTAGTGGAAATCGCGACTGCTGACAAACTCGGGACCGCCAGATCCCCCCGCTTATAGCGAACTAGTCGCAGGTCGCCACCGACTTGGACGCCATAGCCGTCGAGTCCTTCCGCTTGACGGTTGTAGGTGAGGCCATCGATCACCACCGTCGAGCCCGCCGTGACGCCTGTGGAAACATGCCGGGCGGTGAGCACCCAAACATCTTTTGTGGAGGCGTTGTGTCCCAGATAAATTCCGGAGGCATCGGAGTATTGGATCACATTGTCGTAGATCGAAAATGAAATTCCCAACTCGCTCTCATACTGAGCCTGCGTCGTGTTGTTGCTGGTGTTACCTCCGCCGCTGGCACCCGCCACGATCACGGCGGAGGCGTGTGGACTGATTAGTCCGACGGCAACTAAGGAAATACAAAATAGGATTTTCATGATCTCAGCAATGAACTGATACGACTTATGATTTGCAACTAATGCAGCGCAAGGAAATTCCAGGGGAAATTTTTCTTTCC
>CAYRLT010000110.1:0-6759 GCA_964425095.1 uncultured Luteolibacter sp. | reverse complement strand
CCTACCGCGAATCGACCTCCAAATACTTCTCCGGTCACAACATCACCTCGGTCGAGGACTTTGAAAAGAACCTGCGCACGATGGTGACCAAGATGAAGAAGACCGGGGCCACGCTGATCTGGGGAACGGCCTGGAGCGCATCGATCAGTGGCTGGACCTCAAAACCTATCTGCAAAGCGGCCAGGAATACCTCGAACTGGCCAACGCCGTGAACGATTCGCTCGCACAACTGCCGCGCTTCCTCCCGGACTATCAGAACCAGGGCTACGAGATTGCGGGCATGGTCTGGTTCCATGCGATTGCCGACAGCCAGTCCCCGGCCCACAAGGCGGCGTATGAGAAGAACCTCGCGAACCTGATCCGCGACCCGCGCCGCGACCTCAAGGCACCAAACATGCCGGTCGTGGTCGCGGCCGCCGCCTACGACGACGGGGAAATCAACGCCGCGCAGATGGCGGTCGGCGATGCGGCGAAATATCCGGAATTCTCCGGCAACGTGAAGAGCGTCAATACCAAGCCGTTCTTCCACGAGCGCAACCTGTCACCCGGAGGATACGCCACCGTGTATCGCAGCAATGCCGAATCCTATCTCGAAATCGGCGATGCCCTGGGCAAGGCCATGCTCGGACTTCAACAAAAATGAAAAATCCGCTTCCCACAAACCACCGACCACATCCAGCATCCCAAATGAAATCATGACGATAGACAGACGGACTTTTATCACAAGCAGTTTGGCTGCGACATCTGCCGCAGCACTGGGCACCACTGTCGGAGCAGGCCAACCCCATGCGAATCCATCCGGAGCAGGCAGTTGCAGCTACCGTTTGCCGGCCTTCAAAAAGGGCGCTCGTCTGCTTTTTCAGGGCGACTCCATTACCGACATGAACTGGGGGCGCAACCAAAGGGATCGCAATCACTACCTTGGTCATAGTTACGTGTTTCTTATTGCGGCAAGACTTGGTGTTGATATGCCGGATGCACAGTTGGATTTCTACAATCGAGGCATCAGCGGGAATACGGTCGCCGACCTCAGGAACCGATGGCAAAAGGATTCAATTGACATGAATCCAGACCTCCTAAGCGTTCTGATCGGAACCAATGATGTCAATCGAGGTATCCAGCCGGAGGCATTTGAGTCCGATTATCGGCATGTCCTTGATGCCAGCCGAAAAGCCAGCCCTGGGTTGAAGCTTGTACTTCTGGATCCCTTTGTGCTGCAATCAGGTCGATTGAAAGATGATAAGGAATGGACATCCCGCCGGGCTGCCACGGATAAACTCGGCGTCGTTGTCGCCAAGCTGGCAAAGGACTACAACGCTGTTCACGTCAAGACGCAGAGTATCTTCGATATCGCAGCTCGAGCGGTTTCTCCCGAGCAGTGGATTTGGGATGGTGTTCACCCTCTGCCTCAAGGACACGAGCTGATCGCCCGCAACTGGCTTCAGGAAGTAAGCGCGCGATGGCCAAACGCGTGACAAAAGCCTCCACCCTTTTCGGACTAAACCTCACTCGCAACCTCACTCGCAACCTCATGAAAATCATCCTGCCCACGCTATTCACCCTGGCCGTCCTTGTCGCCAGCAGCATGGCCAACCCTGCGGAAACCGACCGCAATCAATGGTTCCGCGAGGCCCGCTTCGGCAGGTTCATCCACTGGGGTGTCTATGCCGTGCCCGCTGGCGAGTGGGAGGGCGAGACGATCAAAGGCCCCGGCCAAAAATGGCAAACCGTTTCCATCGGCACAATCGAACTGCCAGCCGACGGCTGGCACCCGATCGAATTGCGCAAGCTCACACTCACCCCCTTTCCCACGCCGCGGTAAGTAAATTCCCAGCAGCCATGACTCATCCTCGTCAAACTGGATTGATGGATTCCGTTCTCGGCGCGATTGGAGGCACGCCGATGGTCGAGCTTTCACGGATCACCCGTGGAATCGAAGGGCGCATTCTGGCTAAACTGGAATATCTGAATCCGGGATTTTCGAAAAAAGACCGGATCGCGCTTCAAATGGTGCAAGACGCCCTGGTGGGAGGCGCACTGCGGCCCGGGCAGACGGTGGTCGAGCTGACGAGTGGCAATACAGGCACCGGGCTGGCGATCGTCTGCGCGGTGATGGGCCATCCGTTTGTGGCCGTGATGTCGAAAGGCAATTCCATCGAACGCGCACGCATGATGCGTGCCTTCGGTGCGGAGGTGGTTCTTGTGGATCAACTTCCCGGCTCGCTGCCCGGGCAGGTGAGTGGAGGAGATCTTGCCCAGGTGGAGGAAGTGGCCAAGCGGATCACCCGGGAGCGCGATGCCTTTCGGGCCGATCAATTCCACCTCCCCGGTAATCCGCGCGCCCACTACCTTCACACCGCCGCGGAAATACTCGCCCAAAGCGGCGGAGCCATCGATGTGTTCTGCGATTTCCTCGGCACGGGCGGTACGTTTGCCGGGTGCGCCGCGGCTTTCAAGGAGCATGATCCGGAGATTCGATGCTACGCCGTCGAACCGGCCGGGGCGGCGACGCAGGCAGGCTTGCCGGTGGTGAATCCGAACCATCGAATCCAAGGCGGTGGATATGCGATGAAGGAATTGCCGCTGCTGCGTCGCGACCACATCGATGGTCACGTGCAGGTGACCGACGGGCAAGTCATCGAGATGGCACGGCGGCTGGCGAAGGAGGAGGGGATTTTCGCCGGTTTTTCCTCCGGGGCGAATGTCGCCGCAGCGTTCCATCTGCTGGAGACCACACACCCGGGGAAAACCATCGCGGTGTTGCTGTGCGACTCAGGCATGAAATACCTGAGCACGGATTTATGGCCGACGTGATAGCGGATCCGCCCCCGTTGAAATGGAGAGAGGAGCATTCAGCGATTGTTTTCCGAGATCACAACTAATCTGCCATTACCCCAAAAACTACCGTAAACAGCAACACGCCTTTTCCTATCCCAAATTCCGAAGTCGTCTGGTGATTCGTTGTAATTGACCACAGATTACACGGATTACACGGATTGGATGTTCCATCCAACCGAGTTTCTATTTGTTTTCAACAACTCTTCAAAATCTGTGTAAATCCGTGTAATCTTTGGTTCAATTTCGGTATTCGGGCTTAAGTTAGCGCCATTCAGGTCTGTCCCCGCAGTCTCACAATATGACTGACGTGCAAACCGAGGGCCATTGGCTAACTTCGGTGGGAATGAGCATGTCATAGAGATGATGCGGGACGTTGGCGTGTTTTTCTAACGAAGGCGCGGCGCTGACGATTCAGATGTCGCGATAGAGTTGGAAGGCGTCGGCGTTGACGATTTCGCCATCGAGTTGCGCGGCGATATCGAGAGCGTGCGTGGCTTTACCGGAGGCGGTGGGGCCGCAGATGTGATAAGGAGTGACGACACTCTTGTCGTCAGAGATTTTTGTGGGGACAGGAGTGTCCCCACTCCTTATTTTTCAGAACGGGAATTTTCCGCCCATGCCTTTCATCATGTCCTTCATGCCGGCGGCTCCGCCCATTTGTTTCATCATGTTTTTCATCTTGTGCGGGGATTTCATCATTTTGCGCATTTCGCTGAATTGTTTGATGAGTTGGTTCACCTGCATGAGGGAGGTGCCGGAGCCGGCGGCGATGCGCTGGCGGCGGGAGCCTTTGATGATTTCCGGGCGGCGGCGTTCTTGGAGTGTCATCGAGAGGACGATGGCTTCGGTGCGCTTGAGTTTCGAGCTGTCCAGCGCGCCGCCGGGGAGTTGTTTTTTGATTTTACTGAATCCGGGCATCATTCCTAACAGCCCTTCGAGTGGGCCGAGGTTTTGAAGCATTTTCATTTGATCCAGGAAATCGGTGAAATCAAATTTCCCTTCTTGGATACGCTGCATCGAGCGCATGGCGTCCTGTTCGTTCACCTTGCCGGCGACTTGCTCGACCATGCCGACGATGTCGCCCATACCGAGGATGCGGTCGGCCATGCGATCGGGGTGGAACTCGAAGAGTTGGTCCAACTTCTCGCCCTCGCCAGCGAATTTGATCGGCTTGCCGGTGACGGCGCGCATCGAGAGGGCTGCTCCGCCGCGGGCGTCGCCATCAAGTTTAGTTAAGATGATGCCGGTGATGCCGACGGCGTTGTCGAAGTGTTGGGCGACGGAGACAGCTTGTTGGCCGGTGGCGGAGTCGGCGACTAACAGGGTTTCCTTGGGTTTGACGAAATCATGGAGTCGTTTGAGTTCGGCGATGAGGCGTTCGTCGATTTCCTGGCGGCCAGCGGTATCGAAGATGAGAACGGTGCCTTGTTGTTTTTCGGCCCAAACGAGGGCGTCTTTGGCGACCTTGACGACATCGGTTTCGCTGGCGTCCGGGGTGTAACACGGGACATCAATTTGTTTCGCGAGGGTGGCGAGTTGGTCGATGGCGGCGGGTCGATAGAGATCGCAGGCGATGAGGAGCGGGCGGCGGCCTTCCTTTTTGAGGCGGTTGGCGAGCTTGGCGGAGGTGGTAGTTTTGCCTGCGCCGTTGAGGCCGCAGATCAGGATGCGGGCGGGGGGATTGAGGTCGAGCGGGACTTGGTCGCCACCTAACAGATCGGCGAGTTCGTCATGGAAGATTTTGACGATTTGCTCGCCGGGTTTGATGGATTTGAGGACATCCTCGCCCATGGATTTTTCCTTCACCTTGGCGATGAAGTCCTTGGCGACGCCGAATTCCACATCGGCTTCAAGCAGGGCGATCCGGATTTCACGCAGCGCGTCGCTGATATTTTTTTCAGAGATGCGGCCCACGCCGCGGAGATTGCGGAAGGTTTTATCGAGGTTGTCGGCGAGTGATGTGAACATGGTTTGGGTAAAAGCTAAAAATCTGAAAAACTGAAAAACTGAAATTTATTCCCCTTCGGGGAGGTAGGCGGCTTCGCGGTCGATTTGGAAGGACCAGCGGAGAGGGGATTCGGTGGCTTTGCCGGCGAGGTCGTTCCAGGAGATGGTAACCTGGCAGGTGGGTTGGCGCAGGCGGCGGTTGACTTGCCATGAGAGTTTGCGGGTTTCGGAGGCGAAGTTGGCAGGGACCTCGCCGAATCCGGTGACTTTCATGACGAGGCTGGTGGGGTCGAAATTTTCGAGTTTTGCAAGATCGGCGGAAATTTCCGGCAGTCGGGAGTTGATGATGGCACCAGGCTCGGGGGATACGGGGAAGGGTGTGGTTTGGATCAGGCCGGCGATGGCACCTTCTGGCCCGGCAATCGGATTTTGGGATTCGCGGTAAGTGGTGGCGATTTCGAAGATCTTATCATAGTTTCCAAGAATCATGTATCGGGGAAGCGTCTCATCGGGCATCGAGCGTTTCACTTTTCCGGGCTGCACCGTGAAGGAGTAGGTGTATCCGAATTCCTTCGCGAGGGGGAGCATTTCCTCGGTGTGAAAACCGCCGGGATAGGAGAACGTGCTGACCTTGATTTTGAATTTGGATTCGAGAAAGCGTTTGGATTCGCCCATTTCCTTGCGCAGGAATGCGTCATAGGCGTCGGGTCCTTTTTTAAGGTGGCTTTTGAAGGTGATAGGATAGGGGTGGCTGACCGAGTGGCTGCCGATAGTGGCGCCGGCCTTGATCATTTCCTGGATCATCGGGCTGGTGAGCGCCTTGCCGCCGCCATCGACATAGTTTTTATAAAGATAGATGGTGAAGGGGTAGCCGAACTCCTTGAGGATGGGAAAGGCGTCGGTGTAAACAGACTTCCAGCCGTCATCGAGAGTGAGGAGAAGGGATTTTTCCGGGATTTGTTTTTTACCGCGTTTCCATGCGCCGAAGTCTTCGAGTGAGATCACGGTGATGCCGAGTTGGCGGATGGTTTCCATCTGCTTGCGGAATTTTGTGGTGTGAAGACGCATGGCGGTCTCCGTTTGGTTTTCAGCAAAATCGTGATAACCGAGCACGGAAACGCGCACTCCATCGTCCGGGATCTCCGGTTCGGCGACGGGCGCGACGGTCGGGGGGGTGGAGATGGCAGCATCCTGCGCCCACAAGCAAAGGCTGCTGAGGAGGCAGAGAATCAGGGTGAATTTCGTCATCGGTGCGGGAAACTAGGCGCAGATTGCGGATTTTGAAAGCCCCAAGAGTGGAAGTGCGTGGTGTGCGGTATTTTAGATTTCCGGAATTCTCGACTCGTGGTAGTGTCTGCGCTGTGAATCTGTTTTTTAGATTGGTCATTCTCATAGGGTTTGCGTTGGTTTCCACGCAGTGTCAGCGCTTGGGGCCACCCGGAGGCGGGGTGGATCGTTATAATACGTCTCTGCGGCCGACCACTTCCGGAGGTTCCATTGCTCCCGACGCCGGAACCACGTCCGCTTCGCGGATCACGCGTGAGGTGAATCTGAAGCAGGATATGGTGGCGCGAAATAAGCATGGTCGGAAGATAGTCCGACCGATGGTCCCTCGTTATATCACCATTCATAGCACGCAGAATTATTCGGCAGATGCTTGGAAACATTCGCTCGCCCTGAAGAATGGTGCGCTGCGTTCGCCTAAAACCCGCACCGGCAACCGTATCGGCTACTTGATCTGGCATTTTACGGTGGACGACCGCGTTGCGATTCAACACATGCCAACCAGCGAGCAAGGTGAGCATGCTGACTTCCATGGGCCGGGAAACCGCTTGTCGATCGGTATCGAAATGTGCGAACACCGGGGGAGTAACCGGTCGGCCACCATTGAGCGCACCGCTAAGCTCACGGCAATCCTGATGAATAGTAAAGGCCTCCCGCTGGCGAATGTGAAACCGCATTACCATTGGCCAC
>CAYRLT010000109.1:0-3731 GCA_964425095.1 uncultured Luteolibacter sp. | reverse complement strand
AGTGGATCGTTCCGCCTCCATGGCCGCCCGCGAGGGCGTTGGTAGCCGCTTCGATGCCGCCTGCTCGCAAACCGCAAGCTTCCTCAAACAATCCAAACCCGACCACGCGAATCTCATCTGGATCGATGCCGAGCCCGACGCCGTATTCCCGGAACCCGGCCCGAATCTCGGATTTCTAACCGACCTGCTCGAACAAGCGAAACCCTGCCCCGAAGCAGGCTCGCTCACCGCCGCCTTCGATCTCGCCCTCCGCCAACTCGCCAAAGCCAGTGGCCACCGCGAGTTGATCATCGTCTCGGATTTCCAAGCCACCGCCTGGCGCGAGTTTGCACCCACTCTCCCGGAAAATGTCGTCATCCGCACCCACAACGTCGCCTCGTCCGCCCCACGGAATGTCGCCGTCACCGGACTCATCCCGCAGCCCGCAGAACCCGTCGCCGGCCAAGACATCACCTTGCTCGCCCGCGTTCGTAACTTCTCGCCCGACCCCGTACGCACTCAAATCACCCTGGATGCCGACGGCGCACGCCAATCCCAACCCATCGATATCTCCGCATGGGGCGAAGCCGATTGCTCGTTCTCCCTACGTTCCGTCAATGCCGGCCTACTCCCAATCAGCGTTTCCGTCGAAGCCGATCCGTTTCCCGCCGATGACGCCCGCCATGCAGTCGTCAATGTCCGTGACTCGCTTCGTCTCGCGCTCAACTCGCCGCCCGAATCCGCCGATTCCACCATCCTCGGCAAACTCGCCGCCGCACTTCCCTGGTTAGAAACATCGATCAACCCCACCTCCACCCGCCCGCCGGATATCCAATTCATCTCCGCTTGGCCCGGCAAAGACCCGGTCGACCAAAAAAAATCCACCCTAGCCGGCACCACCATCATCCTGCGCCCCGCCCCAGCTTGCCCGCTCTCCGCCATCCGCGCGTTGCTCGATCTCCCGCCAGACGCTTTAGATAGCCCGATTAGTCTCGAATCATCTCCCACCGGCTGGACCGCCATCCCCGACGAATCCCATCCCGCCAACCAACTCTTCCGCTCCGGTGATTTCGGCAACCCCTTCGCAGGCACCTTCCGCGAACGTTTACGCCTGCCCGCCACCCTCACCTCGCTGCCCGGCGTCCGCCCAATCGCCCTCTTCAACGATGGCTCCCCCGCCATTCTCGAATTCCCAACCCGCCGCGCCTCCATCCTCATCTGGAATCTTCCGCTCGACCTCGCCAAAACCGACTGGCCCGTGCAAGGCCCATTCCTTCCCGCCATCGCGGAAATCCTCCTGCGCACCCGCGAGCGCAGCTCCTCCGAGCCCGCCTACTCGCTTCCCGGCCCACCCCTGACCTGGTCCTCCAGCGATCCCGCCCACGCCGGGGCCGTCACGCTCATCGGCCCGTCTGCCGAGCCACTTGAAATCTCCGAGTCCACCACCGCCGACGGCACCCTCTGG
Source organism: uncultured Luteolibacter sp. (assembly GCA_964425095.1). GTDB lineage: Bacteria > Verrucomicrobiota > Verrucomicrobiia > Verrucomicrobiales > Akkermansiaceae > Luteolibacter. The sequence goes on along the minus strand of CAYRLT010000109.1, from coordinate 2,287 downwards.
AAATCCAAGCTTCCCGCCACCCCCGGTCTCCATCGCTGGCAAATTTCCGGCCAATCCATCGCCTTCACCGCCGTTAACTTCCCCGAATCCGAGTCAGATCTCCGACCGCTAGATTCCATCCCCACCTTCGGCAATTCCGAGTCCACCGGCAACTCCCTCGTCCGCCAAGCCGCCCTCGCCCAAGGAATCCCCCTCTGGCCCTGGCTCGCCGCCTCCGCCCTCCTCTTCCTCGCCCTAGAATCCCTCATCCACTCCCGCAAACCCAGCCAGCCTCAAGCTTCCTAATCCGTATAAATAACATAACCGATTCATTTTCCGTGTATTCCGTGGTTTGCCATCTTCCTTTCTAGCGTTTCAGCATCTACCCCTTTGAATCCCGCATTTCCACTTTCGTTCCTCATCCCCATCGCAGCCATCGCGCTGGGCATCGCCGCCGTCGGCGCATGGCGCGGCTCTAACGGTTTGACCCGACCTATACGCGCTGGGCTTCTCACATTGCGCCTGCTGGCCATCGCCGCCGCCCTCACCATCCTCTTCAACCCCGGCCGCTGGGCTACCCCCACCGAAACCCAAGTCAAACCTTGGATCATCCTCAACGATGCCTCCACCTCGATGGCCCAGCCCACCTCCGATGGCAGCACCCGTGCGGCCACTGCCAACGCCCTCGTCAGTCTAGCCATTTCCCAAGCGAAATCCGCAGAAATCCCCCTGCGCAGCCACCCGTTTTCCTCAAAACTGGACGCCGCCACCACCGACCCATCCGCCCCAGTCGGCACCGCGTCCAGAATCCTCCCCGCGATTTCCCAAATCCTCCAAGACTCCGCCTCCGAACCGCTCGCCGGCATCATCGTGCTCAGCGATGGCCGCCAAACCCTCCACTCCTCCCAAGCCGATCTCGACTCCCTCGCCCTCCGCGCCCGCAGTCGCAATATCGCCCTTCACACCGTCGCCATCGGCGCGGACGTTCCATCCCCGGACCTCACCCTTATCCAACCCCGCGCCTCACTCACCGCTTTCGCCGCCCAACCGCTCCGCGTCCCCTTCGCCCTCAAATCCACCGGCCTATCACCCATTCGCCCGGTCGTCACATTGCGTGATGCCAGCGGCAAGGAACTCGCCAACATCACCCTCGAACTCGCCCCCGGAAAAACCGTCGCCTCCGCCTTCGAGCTTAAAGCACCACCTGCCTCCGCACAGTGGACCATCGATACCCCGGTGATCGCCGGCGAAGTCCGCTCATCCAACAACAAATCGCAGATCAACATCCGCGTCCTCGCCTCCAAAACCCGCGTCTTCCTCGTCGAGGGCGCACCTTATTGGGATAGCAAATTCCTCGCCCAGCTCCTCCGACAGCAGCCCCACATGGACGTGCAGTCCATCCACCGAATCTCGGATCAACGGTATTTCCGCATCGACTCCGGCAGCGCCCAAAACCAGGAAACCCAAGACCCGATTTTCCCCGATACCCTTGAGGAACTTTCACGCTTCGACCTCATCGTCTTCGGTAAAAACATCGACCCCTTCCTCACACCCGAGCGCGCCGCTATCCTCCGCTCCTACGTCCGCGATCACGGCGGAGCCGTGCTCTTCTCCCGCGGCAAACCCACCACCGCCTCCCTCGCCGCATTGGAGCCTCTCGAACCCGTCGTATGGTCCACTAACAGCGCCGCCGATTTCCGTTTCACCCCCAATCCCGATGGCGAAGCCGCCGGTCTCTTCGGCCAAGCCCTACCCGCTCCCGACGCCTCACTCTGGTCTTCGCTGCCCTCCCTCAAAGACGGTCACCAAGTGTCCCTGATCAAACCGTTCACCCGCGTCTTGGCTGATGGCATTCCGGATCTCGGCACCGGCACCGCCACCGGGGTTTCAGGAAAATTCCCCGCCCTCATGGTCCGCCGTTATGGCCAAGGCGTCACCGGCCTCGTGAATGGCGACGGCCTCTGGAAATGGGACTTTTTCCCCGAAGCCCGCGAACTCGGAAATTGTTACGAAGATTTCTGGACCCAACTCATCCAGTGGATGGCGTCCTACTCGGAGTTCCTTCCCGGCCAGGATTTCTCACTCCGCCTGCCCGCCTCACGCAGCGAGATCGATGCCACCCTCGCCGCCACCCTTTCATTCCGCGGCTCCGCCCCCGCGCCACAACGGGGAAATTTTTCTTTCCGTTAAATCGTTAGAATCTCAGCGGGCTGGCTGATGGACATTCGATAGGAGAATCCGATCTCACTTGCAAGCTCCGAAGGTTCTCCCGCGCTGGGACGGGTCGGTGGAGCCGATGAGGAGCGGA
>CAYRLT010000108.1:0-3705 GCA_964425095.1 uncultured Luteolibacter sp. | reverse complement strand
CCTGCAGTGGCGAGTTCGTTTTCGATTTCGGAAAACGAGAGGTCGTGCAGCGAGCGGGGTGTGGCGGCTGACATGCAAATGGCGCTTGGCGCTCAGTAGTAGGGTTTGAGCATCCAGTAGCAGACGGGGCCGGTGACCGCGACATAGAGCCAGAGCGGAAACACCCAGGGGGCGAGTTTGCGGTGTTTGTCGAACTGGTTGGTCCAGGCGGCGATGAAGGTGAAAAGGATGAAGGGTAGGCTTACCGCGGCAGCGACGATGTGGGTGATCAGCAGGATGAAATAAACCGTGCGGATCGGACCAGTGCCACCGAAGCGTGTGGGATCAGTGGTGATGTGATAGACGACATAGGAAAGTAGAAATATCACGGATAGAACCATCGCTCGAAGCATCAGTGCGCGGTGGAGTGAAATTTTGCCGAGCTTGATGGCGACGAGCGAAGCCACCAAAAGGATTGAGACCAGCGTGTTAAGTAGTGCGTGGAAGGGTGGTAGTAGGTTGGTCGAAATGCCGAAGGGCATGGGAAGGCGGAGTTCGCGCATGCCGACGACGAGGATCATGACGATCGCCGAGAAGATCCAGGCGACGATGCCGAGTTTTTTGGCGAGTTCCGTTTGCGGTTGGCGTTGAAGCCACTGGGTGCGTTCGTCGTTCATGGGGTGCTTGGCTTCTTGTTCAGTTCCGCGCGGATTCGGTTGAAGAGGTCTTGCTTGATGCGGTCGTAGAGTTCCGGGTCGCGCTGGCGGGCTTCATCGGATCGGGCATCGGCGAGCGGCCATTTGCCGATGACATTGAAGTCGCGGTCGACGAGGATGAATCCGAGGTCGTGGGCATAACGGCCGTTGGCCTCGATGTCGGCCGGGTCGCTGCGTTCGCGGATGCCGAAAAATTTAAGTGTTTGTTCGAGATAGGCATGCGTGGATTTTGCATCCCCGGCATTGAGGAACCACCAGTTTTTGGTTTCGGCTCCGAGTGCGCTGGCGTAATCAGCGAGTTTTTCGCGAGTGTCGTGATCGGGATCGACCGAGATGCAGGTGATATGGAAATCCGGATGCGAGCGAAACTCGTCGTAAATTTTGCGAAGCTCCTCGCCATTGCGGACCGCGCAATGCGGGCACACTGCGAAAAATTCCGCAGCGATCCAGACCTTGCCTTTCAGGTCGGAGAGTTTGACCGCGTCGCCCGACTGATTGATTGCCGCAAGGTCGCTGCCGATCGGGAACCATGAGGGGGTGCTTTCTTTGTCGGCGTTGACGATCGTGTTGATGTCGGGATCGGGCATTCGCGAGCGGATGAAAAACGCAAGGGATAGGATGGCTATCGAAATAATGGCAACGCCGGTGTAGAAAAGCGTGATGGTGGTTTGGCGTTTCATGAAGGTCCGGTGGTTTCGGTGAGCAGGTTTTGGATCGTTTGTTGAAGGACGGCTTCGAGTTCTTCTTCGTTGCTGCGTGAGGAGCCTGATTTTAAGCCCTTCGCGTCCCATGAGGCGGCTTGTTCGAAATCGAAGGGCAGCACGGCGGGTGTGCCGCCATTTTTGCGAGGGATCACGGCGCGGCGAAGGTGGCCGCCACGATCGATGAGGACGATCGAGGAATCATGGATCCACCGGTCGTTTTCAAGATGTGGAAACAGCGAGCCTTTGAGTTCGCTTTTCACGAAGCGGTGAAGCGTTTTCGGTTCGTTGGTGCCGACCCACCATTGGGGAAGTTGCATGCCATTTTGGTTGGCATAATCCGCGAGTGTGGATGTTGCCTGCTCGGCAGGGATCGGATCGATGACGAGCGTGACGAGATGGAAGTCCTGTTGGTCGGAAAATTTTACCGCGAGACGCTTCATGACCGCGAGGCTGCGTTGCGAAAGTTGCGGGTTGCTTGTGCTGACGAGGTGGACTGCCCAGACTTTGCCGCGGAGCTCGAAGAGGTCGTGCGTTTTTCCGTCCTGGCTGATGATGCGAAGGTCGCGTTCCTGTTTGATGCGGTGGATGACGGCCGGGCGTGTGTCGGATGCCTTTTCGAGCGACCAGCGGTGGTAGGCGGTGAAGATGAGTCCGCCGCCGACGATCATGATCGCGACGAGGATCCAGACCGTGAGCCGAAGCTTGCGTGGGTCGCGGATGGCGGGCTCGAGGTGGTCTGGCAGAGGCATCGGGCGGGAGTCTAGTGCATGCCGGAGGCTTGGCAAGCGGGAGCGGGAAAATGATGGTAGGGCGTGACCGGCCTCGGTCCGCCGAAGAATTTACCCCTGCGGGGAGGAGTCGGCGCTGCGGGCCGCATCGCCCTACCGGGGCATTTTGGCAAAATGCAGCTGCATCCGCATTCACTCCCGCTACAGCGTGTCCACAAACTCACCAAAACCACACTTTTACCCTCGCTCTCGCGGGGGGGGGGGCTAAGGTCACCGCGTTGTCTAAGACCCACTCCGCCATGAAATCACCAAAGCTCCTCACCCTCGCAGCGACAGCCGTGTTTATTACCTCTGCTTCGGCGTCCGTAACCATCGAATGGGTCACTGTGGGTAATGCTGGCAATGCGGCAGATCCAATGACTGGCTTTGGCGCGGTCGGCTACACCTACCAGATCGGCAAATACGAAGTCACCAATGCGCAGTATGGCGCGTTCCTCAATGACGCGGCCAAGACCGATAGCTACGGGCTCTACAACACAGAAATGTCGAGCTATGGCATCACCCGCGGTGGCGGCCCCGGTAGCTACACCTACTCAGTGACCACTGCCTTGGCCAACCGCCCGGTAGTCTATGTCTCTTGGTTCGATGCGGCGCGGATGGCCAACTGGATGGTGAATGGCCAAGGCAGCGGCAGCACCGAAACGGGAGCCTACACGCTCAATGGCGCGATCAGCGGTATCGTTCCGGCAAACGCTGGAGCCCAAGTCTACATCCCCACCGAAGACGAGTGGTACAAGGCGGCGTACTACAACGGAGGCACCTCGACTTACTCGCTCTACCCGAACGGACAGAACGAGATCACCACCGCGGACGCAAATTATGATTTTAACGTCGGTTCCGCTACGGATGTCGGTTCCTACACCGGTGATGCAAGTTTTTACGGCACCTTTGACCAAGGTGGCAACGTCTGGGAATGGAATGACGCGGTTATATCCGGCTCGTCGCGCGGGCTTCGCGGGGGCTCCTGGGACTACAACGTCGGCGCCTTCGCCTCTTATTCCCGCGTCGCCATCAACCCGTCGCTCGAGCTCAACACCATCGGGTTCCGTCTCGCCAGTGTTCCTGAACCAAGCTCGTTGGTCCTGACGATGTTGGCCAGCGGTGTGGTGTTGATCCGTCGTAAGAGGTAAGTCTTCACATTGATTCTCTATCCCTTTGTCCTTTGAAACGCAGGGGCGGGCCTCCGGGTCCGCCCTTTGCTTTTGTGTGGGAACCAAGCTGGCGCTCCCCCCGCCGTAGGCGGTCGATTTTTTTCCTGCAACAGATGAAGCTATCACACAGTTTGTCTGGGAAATAGCATGATCGCGACGAGGAGTCGGCGCTGCGGGCCGTAGCGCCCTAGCGATTTGGGTTTATCGCCGGGAGCTCGGGTTCGGAGATGAACTTCGAGGTGAGGGCGATCGAGTCGTCGGTGATGCTCCAGCGTTGGTGGAGATCGGTGAGGGATAAATTGGCGGAGAGGCGGCCGTCGCGTTGGAGGCGGCGGGTGATCACCTTGAGGATGGCGAAGGCTGTGTC
>CAYRLT010000107.1:0-5055 GCA_964425095.1 uncultured Luteolibacter sp. | reverse complement strand
AAGAGCAAGCCCCGTCAAATCAAAGGACGGGCAAGGGCGAAGTTTAAAATCCGAAATGGCGGCAAACCGCCAAAAGTCCGGGAGCAACCGAAAATCATCGAATTAATCCGCAAATGCGCTTAAGCGGCCAGTATTGGGCGGTCCGGCGAATGGTTTGGTGAATGCATGGGCGTTCCGGCTATCTAATTCGCTTTTCATTCACATCTCACGCACCGGACCGCTCGGAATGCCCCTGCTGCTGTTGCAGCATAATAGAAGCCGCGAAGCGCATGCCGCATAGCCGGAGGCAAAGACGGTCCCTGCCATTTTAAGATAGCCTCTAGGGCCTCCACTCACGCATCGCGGAGATAAGCGGACGCGAGATCAACCGGTTGATAGGGCATGCCGAATTGCTCGCAGATCAGATTGGCGCTAATGCGGCCGGATTCGTAGATGGTGGGCAAACCGCTGCCGGGGTGGGTGCCGCCGCCGACGAGGTAGCAATTGTTGAATCCGTTGAAGCGGTTGTGAGGGCGGAAATAAAGCATCTGGCTCATGGTGTGAGCGAGATTGAAAGTGGCTCCCATGAAGATCGATGAGCTCTCCCAATCGGCAGGCGAGATGATGCGCTTGGTGATGATCCGGCTGCGCAGGTCTTTCATCGATGTGCGTTCTTCGATGCGACGCAGGATCTTGTCCGCATAAGCTTCCTTGTGGTTTTCCCAATCGAATCCGTGGCGCGTGTTGATGGTGGGCACCAGGATATAGAGCCCGGATTGGCCGGCCGGCGCGACGTGCGGATCGGTGACGCAGGAGTTCCTAACGTAAATCGACATGTCATCGGAAACGTGGCGTTGGCTCTGGATGTCGGCCACGTTCGCCTTGTAGTCGTCGGCGAAGATGATGTGGTGGTGCGGTTCGTTTTCGTAGAGTTTATCGATCCCCAGATAAATCATGAAGGTCGAGCAGGAGAATTGTTTCCGGCGCATTTTTTCCTCGTTCGCATTATGACCGTTGAAAAGGCTGGTGGCGGCGTGGGCGTAGTCCGCATTGACCACGACGGCATCGGCATGGATGACCTCGCCATTTTCAAGTTCCGCGCCGGTCAGGGATTTACCGGACATCCGGAGTTGTTTGACGGGGGCTTCAAGGCGCAGTTCGCCGCCGAGTTTCGTGAAAACATCGGCCATGGCGTGTGAGATCCGGTTCAGGCCGCCTTGCACGTGATAGACGCCGTAGCGGTATTCGGTGAACGACAGGATGCTGAAAAGCGCCGGGCAATGCCACGGCGACATGCCGAGGTATTTTGCTTGGAACGTGAAGGCGAGCTTGAGGCGTTCCTCGTCGAAATAATCGCCGAGCACGTCATGCACGCTGCGATTGGTCAGCACGTAGGGCAGGGCGCGGAGCAAGCCCGGCCGCAGGAAGGAGGCGGGCGAATGATAGGGGTGCTGGAGGCACGGATAGATTTTGCGGAATTTCTCGGCGTGTTCGCGCATGTAGCGCCGGAAACCCTCGCTGCTGCCGGGAAACACCTCCTCAATCTCGGCGGACATTTTTTCGGTGTCGCTGTAAGTGTGCAACGAGGTGTCGCCCCAACTCAGCCGGGTCATCGGGTTGAGATCGACGAAATCCAGATGATCTTCGCTGCGGCTGCCCGTTTCTGCGAAAATCTCATCCAAGCAGAATTTCTGGTGAAGGAAGGTCGGGCCGAGATCAAAGGAAAACCCGTCCAGATTCAGCTCCGAATTCCGCCCGCCGACGCGGTCGTTTTTCTCGACAATAGTGACGCGGAATCCGCGGTGCGCGAGGAGCATTCCGGCGGTGAGGCCACCTGGGCCAGCTCCGACGATGAGGATGTGTTTCTTGTTTCCGGCGGACATGAATTGGCTGTTCTCGGCGGATCCTAGGCGGATTCTCACAGAAAGCAAACCCACCGGCTTACTTTTCCAACGCAAAGCCGTTAATTGCCCTGTAAATCCATGGTTGTAGGAAATTTCCGTTGGACAATCCGGGTCCCGGGAGGTAGCTACCTCCCTCCCGAGGCGGCTATCCGCCCGTGAATGAACTCGGCAGAGTAGCTCAGTGGTAGAGCAGAGGACTCATAAGCCTTTGGTCGGCGGTTCAAATCCGCCCTCTGCTACCAGTTCGTGTTCAAAGGGATTGAGGTGTCTTTCCTAGCGCTTTTTAGCCGCTGATTTTAATGGCTTTGCCACTTCTTTACCGCTTTTCGCGCTTATTTAAACGGGCGCCGATGTGCTGCCTAAATCTGGCCATCCTCAATTCGCCTTTTATCCTGCCCTTCACGCGGAACTGGATCGCCAAATCCGATTTTCAGACTGCCATCGAGAAACCGAGTGAGGAAGGTTCCCGTATGGCGCATCGGAAGGAAAAATGCTCGGGAAGACGAAAGTAGTCGAGATGAAGAAAAAGATCGGACTGATGTCCCGGGCTGCTTTAGAACCACGTCGTGCACACCCTCGCAGCTTCCTTTTTTCTTCAGATGGCAGTGATTCTTGTCGCTTGCCGTGCGGTCGGGTGGTTGGGAAAAAAAATCGGGCAACCTCAGGTCGTCGGAGAAATGATCGCCGGGGTGCTGCTCGGTCCCTCGCTGCTGGGACTGTTGTTTCCCGAGGCGAGCGCCAAACTTTTTTCCCAGGAAACGCGCGGAATTCTTTACGTCGGCGCGCAACTCGGCGTGGGGCTTTACATGTTTCTCGTGGGCATGGAGTTCAAAACCGAGCTATTCCGCAGTCGGGCGAAGAGCGCGGCGAGTGTCTCAATCGCGGGCATGGTGGTGCCATTTGTGCTCGGCGGGTTGCTGGCTCCTTGGCTGGTGAAGGTCCCCGGCTTGTTCTCGGAAAAAACGGAGATCTACCAAGCCGGGTTGTTTCTCGGAGCTGCCATCGCGATCACCGCTTTCCCGATGCTGGCGCGGATCATTTACGAGCGCGGGCTTTCGGGAACTTCACTCGGCACGCTGGCACTGGCGGCCGGAGCGATCGACGATGCGGCCGCTTGGTGCGTGCTGGCCATCGTTTTGGCGAGTTTTGACGGCGGCAACAGCGTGTTCATGGGCATGCAATTCAACCCGGCAGTGCTCGCCATCACGGGTGGGGTTCTTTACGCCACATTCATGCTAACCGTTGGACAGCGGATGCTGGCGAAACTGGGAGCCCTCGCCGAGCGCGAGGGTGGGTTGAGTTCCACGTTGTTAGCCATCGTGCTATGCCTGTTTTGCCTGAGCGCGTGGTTCACCGATGCCATTGGCATTCACGCGGTGTTTGGTGGATTCATCCTCGGTATCGCCATGCCGCGCGGCGTGATCACAGCGCAGGTCACAAAAAAACTGGAACCGTTCACCGTCATTTTCTTGCTGCCGATGTTCTTCACCTTTTCCGGATTGAACACTCGCCTCGGGGTGATGCTGGAATCTTCAATTCTGTTAGTAGCCGTCGTCGTCTTGCTGGCCTCCACGCTTGGCAAGGGCGTCGCCTGCTGGGCCGCCGCGCGGCTCAATGGCGAGGATAACCGCACCTCACTGGCCATCGGCGCGCTGATGAACGCCCGCGGGCTGATGGAACTCATCATCATCAACATCGGCCTGCAAAGAGGCGTGATCGGGCCCAAACTTTTCGCCATCCTCGTCATCATGGCGATCGTCACCACGCTGATGGCCAGCCCGGTTTTCGAGTGGGTATATGGGAAGCATTCCAAGAAAGTGAACACCCGTCTTGCAGATGGGTTTGATGCCTAAAATTCAGCAGGATCGGTTCAGTCTCTTGTTATGGCACAAGCGCTGATTGAATTTTAGGCTCATTCAACAGTTTGGAGAATTCAGGCTGAAGTGTCAAAATTGCCTGATTGAAGAGCGAATCATTCACATCATAGCGAAATTTACGCTCAAGTTTGGACTGTGTGACAGCGCGGACCTTGCCGTTCGAGACGACTTCAGCCGCTGCATTGAAGTAGAGGATCGACTCGTTGCCATAGAGAGGGTTGGCGAAATCGATCCAAGTGTCATCCTTGATGCGGATGACGAGGGTCTTCTCCGAGCCATTAGTCGCCGGGACAACCTCGACACCCTTCTGATTGAAGCCAGCCTTAACCTGTTCGTAGACTCTCTCCGAAATACTCATTTTAGGATCCAGTATCGACGATGGAATCCCATATAGGCCAAGCCTGCAACGTCCTAGGTAATGGTCCTTGAGCCTGCCTCCAGAGCTATTGACCCGTTCATCAACGACGGAAACGCCAACTGGTGAAGAGCTTCGATAGTTTACATGAATCGGCGCGGATTCCGGAGTGACGAGTTTGACGCAAGAGCTCCCTAAGATGGCTGTTGCGCAAGCAAAAACCATAGTAACCGTTTTTCTTAAAAAGATGAGTGAGTATTTGTTGGTCATGCGAAATCCTTATCAGAAACGATTTTCGGACTTCAAGATTTTTTGTACGAATCGGCACGATCACTCAAAATTCACCACTTGATATAAACAGGGCTTTTTAGGAAAATTTTAACGGTGCCGTGGTTCCCTCGAATTATTAATGATCCAAACAAGATAACCTGAACCATACGCTCCTTGGGCTGCTCCGCTTGAACTCATCCCACCATAATCATAAGCTGAAGGGCTATCGAATATCAGGCGGCCTTGATTTTTATAGACCAACTCATAGCGGGATTTGCCAGAACCAAAGTGGAATGGATTGAATGCCTGACCTGTTAGGTAGGCGCCTTGATCAGAAGGTCTACCGAGAATTCGAGTAACTTCGGCAACAGACATTCCCATTTGGAGACGAGAGAAACCGCTGCCGGCCGTCGATTTCCCAAGGATCTCTCCAGTCCAACCGTCGCGACCCGTCACCTTCTTACCATAACCCTCCGAGACTTGACTTGAATCTACAACTTGACCCGCTGAATTCATGCCTGGCGGAATATTTGAAGACGTGGAAGAAACGGTAGATGTTCCAGTCCCAGCGCATCCGACTAAGAAAATCGTGGCAATGGAAATAAATCACTACCGTCCCACAAGCTGAGCATAACGCTTCCTGAGCCTTGATTTCACGAGGCTCGGTGCT
>CAYRLT010000106.1:0-1825 GCA_964425095.1 uncultured Luteolibacter sp. | reverse complement strand
GCCGCGAAGATATATCTCAACGGCGTGCAGATCGGTTCGCATGCCAACGCATTTCATCCATGCCGCGTGGAGGCCACCACCGCGCTGCGTAATGGTGAAAACGAACTCGTGGTCGAGATCGAGAGCGGTATTTATCACGCGATGACGCGCTCTTCCGAGGGTTATGGACTACGCCTCAACCACCGCCAGACCAAATCAAACTGGCTTCGCAAAACCCAAAGCGAGTTCGGATGGGATTGGTCGCCGCGCCTCGTCAATGTCGGCATTCCGGGCGGCGTGTCTCTGGAAATCCGCTCCGGCATCCGCTGGGAGTGCGCCACATTGCTTTCCGATCTCTCCGCGGATCTGCGAGCAGGAAGTGTCACGGCAAGGGTCTTTGCGGAGAACTTGAGCGACAAGCCAACACGCGGCGAGTTGCTGCTTAAGCTTGGAAAATCCAGCGCTCCGCTGCGCGTGCCGGTGCTGCTCCAGCCGGGCATGAACAAACTCGAAGCGGTCCTTCCGGTGGCCAATCCAAAACTCTGGTGGCCCGTCGGGCATGGCAAACAAAACCGCAGCGAGGTGACAGTCGAACTCGTGGTCAGTGGCAAAACCGAAGGAAGCCTGACCCGAAAAATTGGCTTTCGCCATGTGCGCGTGAATCAGGAAAAGCATCCCGAACGCGGCCGGTATTTCATCATCGAGATCAATGGGAAACCCATCTTCTGCAAGGGCGGCAACTATGTCCCGGCGGACCTCATCCTCAGCCGCATTGACCGCCGGCGTCATGCGGTGCTCATCGAGCGCGCGCTGGAGGCGAACTGCAATTTCCTGCGCGTGTGGGGCGGCGGTGTTTACGAGAGCGACGACTTCTATGATCTCTGCGACGAGAAGGGGATCATGGTCTGGCAGGATTTCATCTTTGCATGCGGCAAGTATCCCGCCACCGACGAGGCATTCCTCGCCGATGTCACGAGCGAGGCGAGGCATCAGGTGCGTCGCCTGGCCCACCACCCAAGCCTCGTCGCATGGTGCGGCATCAATGAGATCGAGCAGGGAAACTGGGAGTGGGACTACGAGCAGGGCGTGGCCTTTCCCGATTACGCGCTTTACCATCTCGTGCTGCCTCGCCTGATGAAGGATGAGGACCCCGGCCGGTATTATCAGCCAAGCTCCCCGTTCTCACCCGACGGAGAATCGCCGACCGCCGACCACCTCGGCGACCAGCACCCGTGGAGTCTTGGTTTCCACGACAACGATTTCCGCAAATACCGTGACATGATTTGCCGCTTCCCGAACGAAGGCGGCATCCTTGGACCGAACAACCTTTTGGCAACCCGCGAATGCTTCGGCGATGCACCGGGCAAGATCGGCACATTTCCATGGGAGCTTCACGACAACGCCGTGACCTCATGGGACAACATTCCCGCCTATGCGCCCGACCTCATGTTCGAACAATGGCTTGGCAAGTCGATCGCCAGCATGTCGCTCGAAGAGTATGTCTATTGGGGCGGCGTGCTTCAGGGCGTGGGCCTCTCGGAGTACATCAAAAATTTCCGCCGCCGTATGTTCGATAGCTCGGCAGCCGTCTTCTGGATGTTCAATGACATGTGGCCCTGCACGCGCAGTTGGACGATCGTCGATTGGAAACAACGCCGTAATCCCGCTTTCTGGCCTGTGCGCCGCGCCTTTGCACCGGTGACTGTCGTGGTGACTCGTGAGGGGAAAACGGTGCGCGTTTACGGCATCAACGAAGGCGATGAAACCAAGGCCACGCTGCGCTTCGGCCTCATGGCCTTGAGTGGCAAGTACCCGCTCGATGAAAAAAAATCCATCACGCTACCCG
>CAYRLT010000105.1:0-3285 GCA_964425095.1 uncultured Luteolibacter sp. | reverse complement strand
GCTACCCCCATTTGTGGGTATTGCGGGAAAACGCAAACAAGCCCCATTGTGATGGCGACTGTCGGCCCTGCCGGAAGGGCGTGGCACGGCGGCGGGAGATTGTTCGCGCGCCTGCGCGTGTTCATGCCCCCGATCCACCCGCTCGCCGGCTGTCACCCGATGAATCCACACCACACCCGAAACCGCGACCATCCCCGCACTTGAAACGCAAAGTCAGAGGCATGAAGACCACGGACCGGGGTAACGCCATGAGAACACGACATGAACAGGAGAACCACATGAAAAAACCGCCATTGCTTATGACATTCCTGCCGCTCGCGGTGTTCGCGTCCGCGCTGTCCTCCCATGCGGTCGCCGCCGAACACTCGAAGGAAATCGAGATCACCGGCAAGTTCCTGATCTATCCGGTCGGCGAGCGCGTCGCCGAGAAGGAGACGCCCGTCCTGGAGCTGTTGGAACAGGGGGCGGATGCCGGTCCGGCCAAATCGTTGCGCAAGTGGCCGGCCCCGCTGGCCGGCGGCAAGATCATCGACTGGCGGGCCTCCGACGTCTTCGAGCTGAAAGGCCGGAAGCTCACGCTGCGGGTGTCGAACTACAGCGAGGACCGCGGCGGCTGGGACCGGATCTATCAGTCCGACGAGTTCATGCCGAAGGGGTACACCGACGAGAGCGGTACCCGGTTCTATCAGATCTACCATGAGCCCGGGCGGCCGCAGTTCCATTTCTCGGCGATGCGCGGCTGGCTCAACGATCCGAACGGGCTGGTGTATGCCAATGGCCAGTACCACCTGTTCTACCAGTATGCTCCGGTGGATGCCCCCAAGTGCTGGGGGCATGCCGTCAGCGACGACCTGGTCCACTGGAAGGAACTGCCCGTCGCGATCCGTCCCGCCACCTGGAACTTCCAGGCCTACTCGGGCTCCGCTGTGGTCGACCGCCACAACATCACCGGACTCAAGTCGCCGGACAACAAGGGCGACCTGATCATTGCCTATTACTCGCTCGTCGGCTACAAAGAGGGGTACGAGCGCATGGCCTACAGCAACGACAACGGGCTCACATTCACCCACGGCCCGGAACTCGACGACGGTCTGCGGCACCCGCCCGGGAACAACGGCCGCGATCCGAAGGTGATCTGGCACGAGCCGACCAAACGCTGGATCGCCACGGTTTACGACCGCCGCCCGTGGAGCACGAAGAAGGAATGGGGGCTCGACGACGGACACGGGGTGATCTTCTGCAGCTCGAAGGACCTGCTCCATTGGAAGCACGAGAGCCGCTTCATCGCCACCGAGGGACCCTACGAGTGCCCCGAGCTGTTCGAACTCCCGCTCGATGGCAACCCGCACAACACCAAGTGGATCCTCCAGGAGGCCAACAGCCGGTATTTCATCGGCAGCTTCGATGGCCGCGAGTTAAAGCCGGATCAGGTCAAGGACGGCTGGCCGGTGGGCTTCAAACAGACGGGGTCGGGGACCTTCTATGCGGCGCAGACGTGGAGTGACATTCCGAAGTCGGACGGGCGGCGCATCCAGATCGCCTGGGGCCGGACGGGAGGCAACAAGTATTGGGAACAGCAGATGCTCTTTCCGTGCGAACTTTCGCTGCGCACCACCAAGGACGGCCCGCGGCTCTTTACCAATCCGGTGCGGGAAATCAGCAAGCTCCGCAAGGACAAGACCTACCGCTGGGAGAACGTGAAACTGGAGAAGGGCAAAAAGGTGTCCTTCGACGCGGACGAGGAGTTGCTGGATCTGACGCTCGTTATCAAGGCCAGCGCTGACGCGGCGGTCCACATGAACCTGCATGGCTCCGGGCACCGGCTCGGGGTGGCGGAAACGGGCGAGAGCCCGCTGGCCTCGCGCAACGGCAGGATCAAGCTCCGCATGTTGCTGGACCATGGCACCGTCGAGACCTACGCCTTCGACGGCGAAGTCTATATCCCGGCCGGGTGCGGCACGTCGCCGGACAACAAGGAGCTGGGTTTCACATTGCTCGCCGGTGAAGGTGAAATCGAAACGCTCGAAGTCCACGGCCTCAAATCCGCGTGGGGGAAGCAATGAACCGCATGCCCACCGCCGGTCACCCGATGGATCCACACCACGCCCGCAACCGTGACAATCCTCACCCTTGAAACGCACGGACGATGAATCCGAAACGCAATAGGATGAGCCCCGCGCTCCTCGTCGCCATGCTGCTGGCCGCGTTGGCCCCGCTGCACGCGGAACCCACGCCCTCCGCCTCCATCCGCTTCACCCCGCCAACCAGGGCGGTGGGGGATGTGATGCCGTTCTATCACGCCGGCGAGTATCACGTGTTTTACCTGCTCAACGCCTCGGGCAACCACGACATCAACTGGGAGCACACCGTTTCAAAAGACCTGGTGCGCTGGCGGAACCTGCCTCCGGCCATCGTCCACGATCCCGCCGACAAGACCGGCCCGGAAGGCGGATGCATGTTCACGGGTTCCATCATCGAGGACCGCGGCACGTTCCACGCGTTCTATACCAGTTGGAATCCGGAGAACCCGGCCGGGCGCGAGTTCGTTTGTCATGCCACCAGCAAGGATCTCGTCACCTGGACCAAACACCCCGAGGACATGTTCGGTCCTGACGGGACTCACTACGCGAATCACCGCGAGCGGGATTTCCGCGATCCGTGCGTGGTGTGGGATGCGGAACAAAAACAGTTTGTGATGTATGTCAACGCGAACCAACCCGGTAAAGGGGGATTCGTCTTCGGGCACCTGACGTCACGGGACCTCAAACAGTGGCAACAACTTCCCGCTCTGGAGAACATCCCGGGCGATGAATGCCCCGACTTCTTCAAGTCGGGCGGGACCTGGTACCTGCATGGCTGCAATGTCTATGCCTTCGCCAAAACCAAGGACGGACCGTGGAGATTTCCGTCCCACAACCGGGTGGACCGGCGCATGGCCGCCAAGCGGGTCTTCGACGGCAAGCGGCATGTCTGGTTCGGTGGCTGGCTGAGTGGTCCCATGAGCATTCCCCGGGAGGTTTACGAGGGGCCCGATGGCTTGCTTTTCATGAAGCCCGTGCCGGAGGTGGTGAACGTTTTCAGTGACGTGGCGCTGTCGGTGTCCGACCTGCCGATGACGGCGGGCACGCCCGTGCTGAAGGCAGTGCCGCGGAACTACTTGCTGGAAGCGACCGTGGATTTGTCCAAGGGGCGGGAGCTTGCGTTCGGCGTTCGGGGAGGGGCGGAGGGCCAAGGCGCTGCCCGCATCGTCCTGTCGGCGGAGAAAAGGAACCTCGAGACCCCGGG